>CAMWTF010000277.1 GCA_947177105.1 uncultured Lachnospiraceae bacterium
TAATTGTAGCGTCTGGCGTAGGAGTTCTCCACCCGGATCACCTGCAGATTGTGTTCCTTGCAGATCCGGTTTTTCTTCTCGTCCCTGCGGCGCACCGCCTCGTCCTCGAAGTGTTCTTTGCCGTCCAGTTCGATGGCCAGCATGGGCAGTTCCTGCTCTCCCTGTCTTTCATAGACCACAAAATCAAACCGGCCGCTGTAGAACAGGTCGTCAAAGGTGTCGTTGGTTTGGAATACCTGGGAGATGGGCACTTCCTTATGGACCGCATACCGGCTCTGGCTGAGCCAGATGTTTCCCAATGCGTGGTTTAGGTTCTGCAAAAAAGCCTCCTCCGTGGCGGTGCTGAAGGGCTTGACTCCCAGAGCCCGGGAGTTGGCTTTCTTGGGCGTCACCGTGGTCTGGCCGTTGCTACGCACATACTGCACCAGCTCGTAAAGGTCGTCCTGACCGCCCTCCTGGTGCAGGCGGTTTAAATTCTTCTGGCTGCCCAGCACAATCAGCTTGTCTCTGGCCCGGGAAGTGGCCACGTTGATCAGTTCCTTGTTATTTTTCAGCCACTCATAGGTGCCCGACTGAGTCTGGTCAGTGATGGCTGTGGAAAATAAGACCACATCCTTTTCATCCCCCTGGAACGCATGGACCGTACCGCAGGTCACATCGGTGACCCCCGCCTCCTTCAGCGCCTGTTCGATCAACTGTTTCTGGTTCACAAAGGGCGTGATGATGCCAATGGACCGGTCCCTGTGAGCGGCTGCATACCCGGCGATGGCCCTGGCCTCCGCCGGGGCCGTGTTTCTCATATCAGACCGGGCGTCCTGCATGTCCAGATACACCAGGGGAACCGTCTCCTGGCTCACCGTTTTGACCTGCAGCCTGGAATTGTAGTATTTCCTGTTGTTAAATTCTATGATGCTGGGATGGCATCTGTAATGGTTGTGCAGCAGGATCTCATCACTGACGGCGTCACAGGCCAGATAGACCTTGTAGATGGAATTTTTGCGGTAATCATATTCTTCGGACACATTGTACCGTTTTTTCAGCCTCTCATTGACCAGTTCATCCAGCAGAATCACCGGGCTCAGCTGCTGGGGGTCTCCCACCAGCATCAGGCTGCTGCCCCGCAGGATGGGCACCAGGGACACCGCCGTGTTGCACTGGCTGGCCTCGTCCATAATCACCATGTCGAACATGGGCTCCGGCTCCCCCAGACGATGAGCGGAGATACAGGTGGTGGCAATGACGGGAAATATCTTCTGCAGGCGCAGCAGGTTCTTTTTCTCCCCCAGATATTTGGCAAAAGCCTCCGTGGCCTTGTCCAGATCCTCCTCCCCCAGGATTTCCCGCAGCTTGTCAAACTCCTTGTCCGCCAGCCGCTTCATACGGCCCGCCCCAGTGTAGTAGAGGTATTTTTTCAATTCCTCCACATCTCTGTCCACCAGTGCCATGGCCTGTTCCTCCGTCACCGTGCCCGCATTTCTCAGATGTCTTTCAATCTGCCTCAGCTGTCTGCCGCCCAGATCCGCCTGAAAGGGGAGCATCTGGGCGGACATCTCATGGCCGCTCTGGTATTCCAGCATACGCTCAATGGTTTCCTTGCGCTCCCGGTAGTCCAGGATATCGTCGTATTTTTTTAGAAGCTCGGAGAGCTGCCTGGCCCGCTGCCGACGCTCATCCTTGTTGCGGTCCAGGGTTCCCTCGAACACCGACACGGACTGGGTGCGCCGGTATAAATCCCGGATATACAGGATGGCCTGCCGCACCATATCCCGGTTGCCCAGACGCAGGATGGGGAAAGGGATGGGCTTTCCATGGTATTGCAGGCTGGTGAGCCTGTCACAGACGCCGTCTATGGGGTGGTTATTGTTGGAGGCAAAAAGGACGGGCTTGTCGTTGAAAAAAGCGGTCATGATAGTGCCCAGAATCGTATTGGTTTTGCCCGTGCCCGGCGGACCCTGGATATAGGCTACGGGGTATTTCATGGCATTGTTGATAGCCAGCAGCTGATCCAAATTGACCCGCTGGTTGATCAGGGCTATGGGACTGGCCTGGCGCGCTCTGGGGCGCTCCAGCAGATCCCCGAAGAATGCCCGGATGGGCACGGGCACCTTGTCCTCCTGGTACAGCTTCATGATGGCCTTGTACTCCTTGTGCAGATCCAGGGCAATATCCATTCCCAGGCCGATGATATAGGGCATGTCGTCCACCAGGCCGTAGCGCCTTTGGGTATATCTGTTGACGCAGTTCTTGATGCGCTCCTGGTTTTTGGCAAAATCCCGGATCAGATCATAGTCCTCCGCGTCCAGATATCTGCGGATGCTCTGGGTAGCGCCGTCCACAGTGAACTCCGTGCAGACTGTGATCTCCTCGTCGGGGCGCAGCACCCGCCTCTTGATATCCAGGTTCAGGCTGCGGTAGGCCAGCACATGCAGGCCCCGCTGCGTATGAATGCTCAAAACGTTCATAGCCAGCTGCTGCAGGCGCAGGGAACCGTCCCGGCGCTGGGGCTGCCGGGTTTTGTACTGAAATTTTTTTACAATCTCCTGAAATTGTTCCTCGCTGAGTTCATAGGTCTCCCCTGTCAGTTTTTCCCGGTCCAGATATCGGATCAGTTCAAAATCCGCAATATAGGGAGTGGTGTCCAGACGGTTGCACATCTCCAGATAGTTTAAGATTTTCAGATTTGCCACATTGTCAAACAGTGTCTTATATTTGTGAGGACTTTGGTAGATATCCTCCACCAGCTTTTCGTTCACGGGGCAATAGGAACCCTCCACCACCTGGGAGGACTGGATGGAGTCAATGCGGATTCTGAGCTCAGTCACCGTATACTGCCCCAGATGCAGACCGTCCACAGTCATAACTTTCCTGCGCGCATCCAGATCCCGGATGCCGATCCAGTATTTCGTGATCTTATCCTCCTGGTTCCGATACTCGATGCTAAGCCATTTTCCCTCATGGACTGCCCGGAAAATGTCTCTGTAGACTGCGTTCATCTTTCCTCCCCTGCCCCTATGTATTGAAAAGTATAAGGAATTATTTGTATGCTAACTGTATCCTAACCCGGATGCACCGGAACCCACGCTGAAATTTTCCATTATGCGCAGGATTTCGTTGTTAAGTGTCTAGTTGAAAGGCAGTCATCCGGGTTGGGGATAAAGCGGCGTAGCGCCGTCACATTAATCTACCACTTCAATGCTATCAATCACTGGCTGGTTCTCTGACGGAACGGTGCCGTTGCCGTCGATCACCACCGCATTCTCACAGATCTCATCCACGATCTCCATGCCGCTGGTCACATAGCCGAAGCAGGCATACTGGCCGTCCAGAGCCGTGCCATCCTGATGCATGATAAAAAACTGGGAACTGGCGGAATCCGGAAACAAACTCCTGGCCATGGAGATGGCTCCTCTGGTGTGGGACAGGGAGTTGTCCACGCCGTTATCGCTGAATTCTCCCTTGATCTCCTGACCCGATCCCCCAGTGCCGTTGCCCCTGGGATCACCGCCCTGCATCATAAAGCCCTCGATGATCCGGTGGAAGGTAAGTCCGTCATAGAAGCCGTCCTTTGCCAGATTCACAAAGTTGGTCACGGTGATGGGAGCCTGGTCCGCATCCAGTTCCACCTCAATAGTGCCGTAATCCTTCATATTGATTTTTATATGGTGCTTGCCGGACAGCAGTTCCTCCTCCTGCTCCGCCGGCTGGCTGGACTCCTGCTGCCCCGGCGTACCTTCCCCGCCCGGGGTCTGCCCGCCGGGCGCAGGCTCCGAACCCTCTCCCTGCTTGCCGCAGCCTGCCAGAACCGCTAATGCGGCGAGGCATATTGCCAAAATGCCACACAATTTCCTTTTCATAACTTTATCTCCTCTCTTTCTATATCTTTCCTTGGGCAATTGCGCTGCTCCCTTTCCGGAAACAGTGGATGGGCAATTGACCAGCCCTGTCGCTTGCGGAAAATGTTTCACAATCGCCTAACTCTATTCCTAAACAAAGCTATTGTATCATATTCAACAAAAATCGCAATATAATTTCTGCTTTTTTCTATTTTTTTAAGAAATAGGCATTGTAACAGGCCACATGTAAAGC
>CAMWTF010000278.1 GCA_947177105.1 uncultured Lachnospiraceae bacterium
AGGCAGAGATATCGGCTGGCCATGCGTCAATTTGGGGGATATTCCGCGGAGGAGGCCAGGAATCAGATATTGGATCGCTTCTATATTCCAAAACTGCCGGATTCTCTTTCCTATGTGGATATGGAGGGGCGAAAGACGGAGAAAAGCCCGGGGGAGAAAGGCAAGGCCATGGTGCAGGGGGCTCTGGCGGATTATATGGCGGGGAGGCTTGTGCGGCTATCTCTTTTCTGGCGGTATGAGGCAGTGGACCAGGCGGGAGAAAAGGTCCGGCATAATCGCTGTCTGGGGCTGATTCGGGATCAGGGAGTACATATGATGTTTTACCAGGACGATGTGATAACGGGCGTGGAATATCTGGTGGCCGATGTGAAAGAGTATATGGAGGCGGAAGGAAAAAAATATCGAAAGGCCACTTTCCTGGGCAGGACAGTGCCTGGCTATCTGGTACATGCGGATCTGATCAGAATCCGGGACAGCCTGGATCTGCTGATACCGCAGATGGGGCAGCAGGCGGTCAGTATGGGGGGATTCGGAGAATTTTCCTATGAAGAAGAAAAATTGCCCGAATTTTAAAATAGGAGGGAGCTTGTGATGGGATCTTATACGGATAAGCCGCAGTCTGATATTCCTTTTCGGGATATTTTTATGAGGCTGGCACAGAAAGAGACCATGGACTCTTTTGAGGTCGCACAATTTTTTGACGACGGCGAAGGGGAACTGAGATGCTATGATGTATATAAGATTGCGGCGGATGGGCTGGCGTATGTCCTGAAAAAATCCGATGCGGCCGAGGTTAGCATATACCGGGATTTCCTGGCGGGCCATGGCTTTAAGACACCGGCATATTTGGGCAGTGGAGAGTATGACGGCAAAATCTGGCTGTTGATGGAGTATATAGAGGGGAATGATCTGCGGGAGTTTACGGAGGGGATGGCTTACGGCTGTGCGGACAGCATCTCCGCTGTCATGAATGCTTACTGGCAGAGGGATGAGCGGGAGTTTGAAGGCAGAAAGCTGGATCACCGGTTTGAAAAATACTGGAAACGCATCAATAAGCGGGCCCAGTGCCTGGAGGGTGAACCGTTGCTGCGGCAGGCGTATTCCGCTTTCATGCAGCGTCAGCTGACATGTCCGAGGACACTTTGCAACGGCGATTTTTTACAGTATAATGCCATTCGGCGGGGTGGGGAAATTTATATTATTGATTGGGCCTTTGCCGGGATCATGCCCTACTCCTTAGACATTGCCAGACTGATTGCCCATGGGACAAAGGACCGCAGGACTTTTCCTTTTTATATGGTGGATGAATACCGCGAGATATATGTTCGTCAGGTATATGAGAAATTGACGGAAAAGCCGGACTGGGAACAATATATCAGAGATATCAAGCTGTCTCTGTTAAATGAGTATATCGAATTTATCGAATGGGAGCTGAATCATCCCGACGAAGAGAGGGATGGCGTGTTTTCTTATTACTATAGTCAGGCGCGGAAAGTGGCCCAAGAGATTAATTCTTTTTAAAAATTGAATAATAATCCAGTTTTTTCATGTGCATAGGAAGTTTGCTTTGGACACATACTATCTCTGGAATACAAATCAGCATATACGCTGGCAATGTGCGTCGGCAGGGAATATGCGGAACTCATAATAGGAGGTAGAGACATGTCCAATATTTCGGAACTTGAATTACAGAATCTCAGGCATCTGATCGGCGGCTTTGACACCACCCACTGCAAGATGAAAGAGTATGCCCAGGGGGCGCAGGACACCCAGATCAAGCAGTTTTTTGAAAAAGGCGCCCAGTCTGCCATGCAGAATAAGCAGCAGTTGATGAAGTTTTTAGGGTAGGCAGGGAATACGCGGAACTTTTAATAAGGAGGAGCAGACGATGCAGATGCAGGAAAAGACTATGGTAGCAGATACTTTGACGGGTATCAACGGGGAGCTGGTGCGCTACGCCGAGATGATTCCCCAGACGGAGAACAAGGAGCTGAAGCAGACATTGAAACAGCTTCGGAATGCCTGTGAGCAGAGCCAGGAGGAGTTGTACGGCATTGCCCGGGCGAAATCTTACTATGTGCCCGCCAGCAAGGCCACGGAAGAGGAAGTGGCACATGTGAAGAATCTCTTCACCAGCAAAACTTTGTAGGGTTTAGGCAGGAAGTAAAAGAAAATAAACAATTAAAAGGGCGGCAACGGCTGGGAATAAAGCTGTTTCCGCCCTTTATGCAGCCATCCGGCATCTGTACACAATCCGTTTTATGGTATATAATGAGAAAAAGGCTTAAGATCAAGACGGAGGTATACTATGAAATGGAATTTTGGCAAAAAAAACAGTGAGGAACAGAAAAATATTTCCGAGCCGGATCTGACCAACCCGGACAATGCCCTTAAGCATGTGCTGAGCAGTCTGCATGACAGCCTGCAGACTCCGGACCGTGTGGAGGGAGATCGTGTCTATTGTCCCGACTGGCAGATGACCATTGTCCCTCAGATTGAACAGGTGGACGAGCGGGGAGCGGTGGTCAATTTTTACATCTCCGCGCCCCAGTGGGGAAAAGACCTGTTTGAGTGCAGCGCCGGCATGGGCAGCGATACGAAGCAGGCGCTGGGGATGGCATGCGGTTCCTTTTTGTTCTCCTTTATGGATGGTATTGTTCAGATGGAGAGCGGCCAGGCCGGCGAAAACCTGAAGACCGAGTTTGCGGGAAAGGCACACCGCTGGAAGGTGTACTTAAGCAATATCGTGGGCATAGGCAATTGTCCCCAGGTGGATAACCCCCGTATCTATTGGGAGGCGCTGAAGGAGGAAGTTGCAAAAAGACTGGGCAACCAGAAGCTCTGTTTTGTGAAGGTCTATGCTTCCAAATCCGGTGAAAACATCACGGCGGAATGCCGGGTGGACGATGTCAAGAGCGATGCTTTAAGCAGTCTGGTGGAGGCTATGGTAAAGGAATGGGACACAGGTTATTTTGCGTCCCACAAGGCTTTTTTCTTTATCCGTCAGGAGGAGGAAACAGTGCAGCCATATCCCTACCTGGGACAGGCGGGGCGGGAGGCCCTGCGAGAGAAAGTAAAGACTGCGGCATTGATGTTCCATGCCAGCGAGGACCAGGAACAGTATGACAGCCTGCCGCAGCGGCTCAGACAGGCACTGGGGGATGATATTCTGGCGGCGGAGTGCTACTCGTTCCTTCCGGAGATATGCGCCGAGAACGCATTCAGCCAGGTTACCTATGCGGAAACGGTAGAGATTCTGCCCCAGGGCGGGGAGGCCGTCACCTGTTATAAGAGCCAGCTGTCGGATTACTGGCCGCTGCGTGAGGCAATCTTCTCTCTGTTTGAGGAGGGCGCTTTTGGGGAGGACACCAACGACATTTACCAGGAATATGTGGGTACCAGCGCCATCTATAACGTGATCTGCCAGGCGAAAGAGAAGGGCGGGGAAAAAGCCATGGCTAACGGGAAACTGTCGGCTCTGCTCTTTAATATGGACAGTGATTTCGAGATTCGCTGAGTACCGGCGGGGCATTTTACAAATAATTGAAAAAATACATAGCTTTTTCATTCAACATATGGGAAAATGGATATATCGAGTATCGTGAAGGCCCGCCGCAAAGGCGGCAGGCGGAAAGGCGGGATTCCCATGAAGATTACGAAAAAGCTGTCCTATGAATACCACAACGCTCCCATTCCGGGAGGCGGCTATGTGACCGGTCTGCTGTACCATCAGCGGACGCCGGGCATACTGTACGCCAGAACGGATATAGGGGGCGTTTATCGTTATGAGCCGGAGCGGAAGAGGTGGAAGAGTCTGATTGACCATGTGACCATGGAGGATCTGGATGAGTGTTACCCGGCGGCTGTGGCCCTGGATGACAGATATCCAAAGCGGCTGTATATTGCCAGTGGTGTGGTGAGCAAGGGCGTGGGCAAGCTGTCCATCTCGGAGGACTATGGTGAGACTTTCCGTTACACACAGATTCCTGCGGTGGTACATGGCAATCTCAGCGGCAGAGGCACAGGGCAGCGGCTGGTGGTGGACCCTCAGGACAGCGATACCCTGTATTTCGCC
>CAMWTF010000279.1 GCA_947177105.1 uncultured Lachnospiraceae bacterium
TCGTATACCGTGTCCTCCCGCAGACGGCCGATGCTGATACCCATGCCATTCTCATAGTCCACATCCAGAGATACCTGGGGCCTGTTGTCCTCCTCCATATAGCGGATAAACTGCTTCGGTGCGCTGGGCAGTTCCAGCCTCTGAGGTTCGCTGCTGAAAGTCACCAGTTTCTCAATCAACTGCTCTTTGGTGGGTTTCTTACGGAATTTTACAAACACTGCCGCCGTGTGACCGTTCAGCACCGGCACCCGAATACATTGGCAGGTGATCACAGGGCTGGCGGCAGGCACGATCTGACCATCTACGATTTCGCCCCACAGGCGCAGGGGCTCCTTCTCGCTCTTTTCCTCCTCCCCGCCGATATAGGGGATGATATTGCCCTCCATCTCGGGCCAGTCCTTAAAGGTCTTGCCCGCTCCGGAGATAGCCTGATAGGTGGTGGCCACCACTTCGTAGGGCTCAAACTCCTTCCATGCCGTCAGCACAGGGGCATAACTCTGGATGGAACAGTTGGGTTTTACCGCCACAAAGCCCCTGGTGGTGCCCAGACGCTTTCTCTGGGCCTCAATGACCTGGGCGTGCTGGGGATTGATCTCCGGCACCATCATGGGCACATCAGGGGTCCAGCGATGGGCGCTGTTATTGGATACCACAGGAGTCTCCGTTCTGGCATAATCCTCCTCGATCTTTTTGATCTCCTCCTTGGTCATATCCACGGCGCTGAACACAAAATCCACGCCTGCGGCCACCTTCTCCACCTCGTTGACATTCATCACCACCAGATTTTTCACAGCCTCCGGCATGGGAGTGTCCATCTTCCACCGATCCCCTACAGCCTCCTCATAGGTCCTGCCCGCCGAACGGGGGCTGGCGGCAATAGCCGTCACCTGAAACCAGGGGTGATTCTCCAACAATGCGATAAATCTCTGTCCAACCATACCGGTACCGCCCAGAATACCTACTTTTAACTTTTCATTCATATTGTTATCCTCCTATATAAAGTCGCCGCGCGACGGCTCTGAAGGGTGACGTACCTTCGCGGCTTCACCTATCCGGCCACACGCTCTCTATTTTACGTTCGGCAGCTGCCAGTCTCTGGGCTGCCACTCCTCTTCCAGGTACTCCCTGCTGATGCGGATCACCTCCTGCATGGCCTCCCTGCCGGGGGCGCCCACAGTCAGACGCTTCTCCACACAGCTCTTCAGGGATATGGCATCATAGAGATCCGGTCCGAACTTATCGCTGATCTCCTGCAGCTGCTCCAGACTCAGGGCGTCAATGGCACAGCCTTTATCGATACAGTATAGCACAAGCCTGCCGATTATGCTATGGGCATCCCTGAAGGGCACACCTTTGCCCACCAGATAATCCGCCGCGTCCGTAGCATTAGCGAAACCATTCATCGCACTGTCCGCCATTCGCTCCCGCCTAAAGCCCATGGTTCGGAGCATACCGGTGAAAAGCACCAGGCAGTTCTGCACCGTCTCCATGGCGTCAAACGCCATCTCCTTATCCTCCTGCATATCCTTATTATATGCCAGGGGAAGCCCCTTCATGGTGGTCAGCAGGGACATCAGCGCCCCGTACACACGCCCGGTCTTACCCCGCACCAGTTCCGCAATATCCGGGTTTTTCTTCTGAGGCATGATGCTGCTGCCGGTGGAATAGGCATCATCAATCTCCACGAACTGATACTCGTTGGAGTTCCAGATGATAATCTCCTCGCAGAAACGGCTCATATGCATCATAATCAGGGACAGCGCCGACAAAAATTCAATCAGGTAATCCCTGTCGGACACCGAGTCCATGCTGTTCAGAGTAGGGCCCTCAAATCCCAGCAGCGCCGCCGTATACCCCCGGTCCAGGGGATAGGTGGTGCCTGCCAGCGCACCGGCTCCCAGCGGACAGTAGTTCATCCTGTCGTGGATATCCTTCAGCCGCTGCCGATCCCGTTTAAACATCTCAAAGTAAGCGCCATAGTGATGGGCCAGGGTGATGGGCTGGGCCTTCTGGAGATGGGTAAAGCCCGGCATATAGGTCTCCACATTGGCCTCCATGGTATCCAGAATCACGGTCATCAGTTCCTTTATCAGGCCGTCCGTGGACAGCACCTGGGCCCTGGTGTACAGACGCATGTCCAGCGCCACCTGATCGTTGCGGCTGCGGCCGGTGTGCAGCTTCTTGCCCGGCTCCCCCACTCTCTCAATCAGATTTGCCTCTACAAAACTGTGGATATCCTCATAGGTCTCATCGATCACAAGCCGCCCGGCCTCCACGTCCTCCCGGATGCCGGTAAGCCCCTTGATCAGCACGTCCCGCTCCTTGGACGTCAATATCCCCTGCTTGGCCAGCATCACCACATGGGCGATACTGCCCTCGATATCCTGCCTGTAAAGCTTTTTGTCAAAGCCTATGGACGCGTTGAATGCAAAGACCTGGCTGTCCGTGTCCTTGGTAAAGCGCCCTCCCCATAATGTAGCCATATATCTCTCCTTAATTATAAATTGTAAGCTCCTTGGATACCTTTCCTGCAACGGATGGGCATCTTCTGTTTTCAGGAACTGTTAAAGAATAAATCTTTACATCTGACTTGTCTAAAGCTTCCTCTGCTGCGTTGTCATCACTCGGCGTACCCCAGTACGCCTCGTTCTTCCGCCTTACATAGAAAACTTTATCCAGCGTCATATGCAAAGTTAATTCTTAACAGTTCCCAAGTTTCACAAATGTCAGGTTAAAACTAATCTATATCATACCATGAATGACACTTTATTGCAAGGAACGAATACTATAAAGTAAATGATCTGTGAAAATAACTTTGGGAGAGGACTCGGATGGATAAAAATATACTGGAGCTGAAAAATATCAGCTATTCCTATCACAGCCTCCACGGAGAGACCAAAGCGCTGGACCGAATCACCTTCGGAGTCCGGGAGGGGGAATTCGTGGCCGTGGTGGGCCCCAGCGGCTGCGGCAAATCCACGCTGCTGTCCATCATTGCCGGCCTTCTGCCCGCGGAGGAGGGCACGATCCTGGTAAACAATCCGGACGGCTCCCTGCACTATCCCCGGGTGGGCTATATGCTGCAGCGGGAGCATCTGTTTGAATGGCGCAGCATCTATAAAAATGTAATCCTGGGGCTGGAGATCAACCATATGCTGACCCCGGAAAGATTAGAATATGTTAATTCGCTGCTGCGGGACTACGATCTGGAAAAATTTAAGGATAAGCGGCCCAGTGAGCTCTCCGGCGGCATGAAGCAGCGGGCCGCCCTGATCCGCACTCTGGCGCTGCAGCCCCAACTGCTTTTGCTGGATGAGCCCTTCAGCGCCCTGGACTACCAGACCAGACTCATGGTGTCCGCCGATATCTGCCATCTGATCCGCAGAACCGGCAAGACCGTGATTCTGATCACCCACGATCTGTCCGAGGCAGTGAGCCTGGCGGATCGTATCGTGGTGCTCTCCGGCAGACCCGCCACCGTGAAAAAAGAGATCCCCATCCACTTGACGCTCCAGGACGATTCCCCCCTGGCGGCCAGGAATGCCCCGGAATTTAACGAATACTTCAATCTGTTATGGGAGGAAATGAGGTCATGAACAAGCACAGAAAAGAATTGACGACGCAGGAAGCCTTTGTCAGACAGCATCGGCGGCACCACCATCAGATCGCGTTTTACAGGCTTTTTTTCTTCCTGCTCTTTTTGGCCCTGTGGGAGACCAGTGCCAGACTTGACTGGATCGACAGCTTCTTTTTCTCCAGCCCCTCTCTGGTGGCAAAATGCCTCTGGGGCATGGTCCTGGACCGCTCTCTGTTTCTGCATGTGGGCATCACATTGATGGAGACCATTGTCAGCTTCCTGCTGGTGTTTCTGATCAGCCTGATTTCCGCCACCCTGCTGTGGTATTCCCAGAAGCTGTCCGAGATCACCGAACCATATCTGGTGATTTTAAACAGCCTGCCTAAGTCCGCTCTGGCGCCTCTTTTCATCGTGTGGTTGGGCACCGGCAGCACCACCATCGTGGTGGCGGTAATATCCGTGGCCCTGTTCGGATCCATCATCAGC
>CAMWTF010000280.1 GCA_947177105.1 uncultured Lachnospiraceae bacterium
CTGTATCTACAGTATAGGGGTTTACGTTACGTTAATGTCAAGTGTTTCTTTTGCCCCATACTGGTTAAAAATAATGCTTGGATTTCATAGAATTATCCGCGCCTTTATGTTATAATCCGTTTTGACAAGCATGTAAACATATAGTAAAAGAGGGAAAAACATGTCCAAACCAAAAGAAATCAAGACCAATGTCATGCGTATTCTGGAATCCATGAAGATTCCCTATACCCAATACACCTACGATTGCGATGAATTTATTGACGCGCTGCAGATTGCGGACCAACTGGGACTGCCCTATGAGAAGGTGTACAAGACCCTGGTGACCAAGGGCGCCCGCGACTATTTTGTGTTTGTGATCCCCATCGCCAAAGAACTGGATCTGAAGGCCGCCGCCCGCAGTGTGGGAGAAAAGAGCGTGGAAATGCTTCATGTGAAGGAAATCAATGCCGTCACCGGCTATATCCGGGGCGGCTGCACCGCCATCGGCATGAAAAAGCAGTATGTGACCCGGGTGGATGTCTCCGCCCAGAGCCAGCCCGCCATCATTGTCAGCGGAGGCCGCATCGGCTCCCAGATTGAACTTGCCCCGGATGACCTGCTTTCCGCCGCCAGGGCGGAGTATGCAGACATTGTACGGCATGAGTAGCCATGCCGCCAATGCTGCCAGTCCACTTAGAATTTTTCAACATCCCCCGCGAACCCGGGATCCTTGCAAAAATCCTGGTACAGATCCTTGATCTCCGTCTCCGTCATAACACTGTCGCAGAAAATAAGGCCGGACACATATCCCCGGAAGGACTGCTGAAAAGGATCCCCTCCAAGCAGAATTTCCTTACAGGCCGGCAGCTGGGGAATATCCTCGGCCTCTCCCGCCAGACGCCCGTTCAGATACAACCGTCCCACGCCGGTGACGGCATCGAAGGTCACACACAGGAAACTCCATTTATTCCGCTGCACCATCCGTATCAAAATATCGTGGAACTGATTCACAAAGTCATCCTGATGAACCCTGTATGCGCTGGATCGGTCCGGCGTATACGGCACCAGCGACATAAAGCCGCTGTTGTACCTAGCATACAACACGCTGCTCCATCCATTTAATTCCAGAGGCTTCATCCACAGACATATGGTATAAGAATCGCTGGCCAGCAGATCCGGAGGCAGCTTGAGCACATTCTCCCTCACTTCGCCGCCGTCAAACAGCACTCCGCCCCAATTGGCGCTTATGCCCTCTGTCAGATGCACTCCCGTGCCGGACGGGGCGGCCTGCATGGAACTGTCCACGGCCGCGTAATCCGTCCAGAAGGGGAACTCCGTCACCCGCATCTCCGTGCGAAGATTTTTTCTCACATAGTCCAGAAAACCCGACACCCCCAGCGGCCGGGAAAAATATTCCCCTCCCACGGCGTTACAGCCACATTCGATCAGGTACATGATATCCTCACGGGAAGTCACACCGTCCGCCACAATATCCATCTTCATTTCCCGCCCCACGGCCATCAGCGTCTTCATAATCCGGCGACCCTTGGGATTTTTAAGCGCGTGCTGCAAATATTCCCGCTGAAATTTCAAGCTGTCAATGGGCAGCATATCCCAGTACCGCAGGCTGGCAAAATCCAGCCCCACACCAGTGAGGGATATTCGAAAGCCTCTCTTGTGTAGTGCCTGAATATTGGCAAACATCTCCTCCTTGCCCCTGGTAAAGGCAGACTCGTCTATCTCCAGTTCCAGCTCCTCCGCCTTGACCTTGTAATCGTGTATCAGCCCCTCCAGCCAGGGCAGGAGGCTGCCGTTTAACAGCTGCAGCCGGGAAATCCGTACGCCCACCTTGTCCGGGCTTCCCTTTTTTCCTCTGGATGCCACAATGTCCTGGAGCACCCTTTCTATGACCCAGGTGTTGAGTTCCGAGACAAAGCCGTTTTTCACAAACAGCGGCAAGAACTCCTCCTGCCCCCTGCACCGGCCGTCCGCCATGTTCCAGACCACATAAGCCTGGGCCATGTAAAGCCTGGGCGTCTGGGCCATGACGATGGGGATATACCGCACCTCGAATTCATGGTCCGCCAGTGCCTGCTGCTGCCTTTTTTCCATCTCCAGTTCGCCCAGGACAATATCCGCAATGTCATTGAAAACCACATACCGGCCCTTGCCGTTGTCCTTGGCATGGTACATGGCCATATCGCTCTTTAACAGCGTATCCTCCAGGGTCTCCCCTACCTTCTCGTCATAAAGGATGCCGATGCTCATGGAGACATTGGTCAGGATATGTTCCGTGCCTTCTTTGCTCTGCACCCGCGCAATAATGTCGGCGGCAATACCGCACAGCGCCTCCCGACTGGTCTCCCCCGGGAAAATCAGCACAAATTCATCGCCGCCCATTCTGATTCCGTGAGCCATGGGAGCGTTTTTCCGCAGTATACCCGCGATATTTACCAGCAATGCATCGCCCTCGTTATGACCGTAGATATCATTGACTATTTTAAAATTATCTACATCCAGGAACATGAAATGAATCCTGCTGCCCGGCTCAAGGCCCTGGTAATAGGTGTACATGGCCTGACGGGTCCACAGTCCTGTCAGATAATCCTGTTCATACTCCATCCCATTTTCCTCCATATTTTAGTTCCGCATCTCCCCTGCCAATACCTTTCCCCGTGGAATAAATCCTGTCCATAACGCGGCCAGCATTTATTCCAGGCATTGTCCGGGGAGATGCTGTTTTAGTTCCGCATCTCCCCTACAATGCCTTGATCCGATCCACGGCCTCCACAGTGTTCTCATAGCTTCCAAAAGCCGTCAGGCGGAAATAGGTTTCCCCGCTGGGGCCGAAGCCGGAACCGGGGGTTCCCACCACATTGGCATTCTCCAGCAGATAGTCAAAAAATTCCCAGCTGCTCATGCCCTTCGGGGCCTTCAGCCAGATATAAGGCGCGTCCACACCGCCGGACACCGTATACCCCGCATCCTTCAGACCCTGATAAATATAGGCCGCATTCCTCATATAATAAGCGATCTGCTGCTCCAGCTGGACCTTGCCCTCCTGGGAGTACACCGCCTCGCCGGCCCGCTGCACGATATAGGGCGCACCGTTGTACTTGGTACCATGGCGTCTTGCCCAAAGGCTGTGCAGGCTCACCTCGCCGGCCTTCAACTCCCTGGGAATCACGGTAAAGCCCAGACGCACACCGGTAAAGCCTGCCTTTTTGGAGAAGGACCGCAGTTCAATGGCACAGGTTCTGGCCCCCTGACACTCATAGATGCTATGAGGCACTTCCTCCCGGGAGATATATGCCTCGTAGGCTGCGTCATAGATAATCACCGCACCCACCTTATTGGCATAATCCACCCACTCCTGCAGCTGACTTTTGGTGATGGCCGATCCTGTGGGATTATTGGGAAAACACAGATAAATGATATCCGGGGTCTCCCTGGGCAGCTCGGGGGTGAAATCGTTCTCCGCGGTGCAGGGCATATAGCTCACATTGCTCCAGGTCTCCCCTTGGGGATCGTAAGTCCCCGTCCGCCCGGCCATCACATTGGTGTCCACATACACGGGGTAAACCGGATCGCACACGGCAATCCGATTGTCCAGGCTGAAAATCTCCTGGATATTGCCGGAGTCGCACTTTGCCCCGTCTGAAATAAAAATCTCGTCCGGGCCGATATCACAGCCCCTGGCTTTATAGTCATTGTCCGCAATGGCATTTCTCAAAAAATCATAGCCCAAATCAGGAGCATATCCCCGGAAAGTAGCCGCGTCCCCCATCTCGTCCACTGCGCCGTGCAAAGCGCTGATGACCGCCGGAACCAGCGGCTGCGTCACATCGCCGATGCCCAGACGGATGATTCTTTTATCCGGGTGATCTGCCGCATAGGCGTTTACTTTCTTGCCAATCGTAGAAAACAGATAACTTCCCGGAAGTTTCAAATAGTTGTCATTTATCTTAAACATAACTGCCCCTTTCACATATGTTATTCGCTAGACAATTGCGAAATGTTCCCCGCAAGTGACGGGAATGGTCAATATATACAAAAACGGGCTCCGATGCAGT
>CAMWTF010000281.1 GCA_947177105.1 uncultured Lachnospiraceae bacterium
AGCATATCCTCCCCGTTGGCTGTCAAAGTCATGCAATCTGTAGGAATGGCCTGCAATCCGCCGTCAGGACTTCCCTGCCAGGTCAATATGCGGCTGCCCTGCATTTTCTCGGCTTTCAGCACCAGCGCCGCCGACTCGCCGCTGGTGCTGCGCCACTCCCGCGCCACCTCCCGGCCTTCCCGGTCATAGGCCACAGCGCAGATCATGCCCGGCTTGTACACCAGCGTCCAATCGCCCGTCAGCACACTTCCCGTCCCTTCCTCATGCATCATCTCACATGTGCCGCGGGATATGCCATTCTCAAACAGTTCCACCCTGGGCTGATTGCTGGCGATACGCACATTTATAAACTGACCCATGTTGAAATCCCAGTAGGGAAATATGTGGACAAAGGGCTCCTTTTTCCCATCTGTCCATTCCCCTTTGTAGATATAGTAGGCATCCTTGGGTATCCCCGCCGTGTCTATCTGCCCAAAATAACTGTTCTTGGTCTGGTAGGGCGTGGGCTCCCCGATATAGTCAAAGCCGGTCCATAGAAATTGCCCGCAGGAATAGGAGGTATCCCTGTCCCTGGTGATGCAATACTCCTCGTTCGCCGCTCCCCAGCTGGTGGCGCTGTTGCCCAGGGAAGAACATTGCTCGTCCTCATCCGTCAGGATGGAACGCTCCAGCGGGAAATGGTAGATGCCCCGGCTCTTTACCACGGAAGCCGTCTCGCTGCCATAGATCACCCAGTCGGGATGTGCCCTGTGGTGCTCCTCGTAGTAACGTTCCGCATAATTGTACCCAGCCATCTTTGTGATGTCCGCGCACTTCTGCGCTCCCTCCCAGGGCATAAAATTGCTGCCGATGGTGCAGGGGGCATTCTCCTTAGGGTCATGTTCCCGCACATAGCCCACCAGCCTGCGGGTAATTTCCTGTCCATGTTCACTGGCATGGGTATCATAAATCTCATTGCCGATACTCCACATCAGCAGGCTCACATGGCTGCGGTCCCGGCGCACCCAGCTGCGCACGTCCGTCCCCGCCCAGTCCACAAAAAAGCGGGCATAGTCATATTGGGTCTTAGGCATCTCCCACATGTCAAAGGCTTCCGCAATCACCAGAAAACCCAGTTCGTCCGCCAGATCCATAACCTCCGGCGCGGGCATATTGTGGGAGGTTCGCAGGGCGTTCACCCCCATACTGCGAAGCTTCAGGAATTTCCTTCGCATAGCCTCCCTGGAGAAAGCGGCCCCCAGCGCACCCAGGTCATGGTGTTCGCAGACACCGTTCAGCCGCAGCTTTCGTCCATTTAACAGAAAGCCTTCCTGGGGTGTAAATTCCTTGCTGCAAAAGCCCACCTTCAGGTTCTCTCTCTGAATGACCCGGCCTTCCTCCAGCAGTTCCACCTGTAAGGTATACAGACAGGGATCTTCCACATCCCACAGATGAGGATGCTCCACGGCATAGCTGCTGTCAAACCGGGCGCCATGGTCCAGCCTGCGTCCGTCCGGGGACAGCACCACTCTGTCGTCCGCAAGGGCATCCTCCTGGCGGCAATCCAAAAGGTGCTGCCAAATCTGCCCTGTCGCGCCCTCCGTCTGGCGCCCTCCGTCTTCAGCGTCGCCATCTGCTTCTGCCTGCGCCTCATCCCTTGAGATATTTTCCGCTTCCTTCCGCGGGCCATCCGACAACGTATAGCGAAGCTGATATTTTCCCTCCGTCAAATCCGGTACGCCGCCCTGTCCGTCCACCAGCTCCGTTTCTATCTGCAGTTCAAAGCCCTGATCCGTCTTCCTGGTGGACAGATAGATGCCGTCGCTGGCTATATGTACCTCCGGCACCGTCACCAGCCACACATTCCGGTATATGCCCGCGCCGCTGTACCAGCGGCTGTTGGGAGACTGGTGCATCACCCGCAGGACCAGCCGGTTTTCCCCCTCCCGCAGGGCATCCGTCACATCATATTCAAAAGTGGAATATCCGTACTTCCACTCCCCCACCAACTTATCATTGACATAGAGGGCGGAATCCATATACACTCCGTCAAAACGCAGATGGATCCGCGCTCCGGCCTTTTTCCACACCTGCCAGTCCCTCACATACCAGCCGATACCGTCCTCATACAGCTTGTCCGTCTGCCATATCAGCCAGTCATGGGGCAGCGCCACAGGCTTTAAGTCTGCCTGCCAGACCTCTTTTTGTTCGTAGGACACCCCCAATGCGGTCTTGGCAAAACGCCATCCTGTATTAAAAAGTACTTTCCGATTCATACTCCCCTCTTTCCCGCATACCTCAGGCCAGGCCCGTGTTATTGCGTTAGTGTGCTTTCCTGTCACTACATCCGTGACAGCAATACTTTTATATTCTCCTCAATATCCCCATGGAACACCGCTGATCCCGCCACAATCACGTTGGCTCCTGCCTCCAGAGGGATATGAATGTTTTCCGCCGTCACGCCGCCGTCAATCTCCACATCCACCGCCAGACCTTTTTCCGTGATGGCACTCCTCACCCGCCGGATTTTTTCCGTGCAGATATCCATGTATTTCTGGCCTCCAAAGCCCGGCTCCACCGTCATTACCAACACCATGTCCACCTGTTCCAGCCAGGGCAGTGCCGCCTCCACAGGTGTACCCGGCTTGATACTGACGCCCACCTTGGCCCCAGCCTGCCGGATAGCGTCTATAGTCTCCTGCACATGCTCCGTGGCCTCCAGATGAAAAGTTACCATGTCCGCACCGCAGGACACAAACTGCGCCGCATACCGCTCCGGTTCCTGTATCATAATGTGAACATCAAAAAAAATGTCGGTCCGCTCCCGCAGGGAAGTGATCACCGGCATCCCAAAAGAGATGGAGGGCACAAAAATGCCGTCCATCACGTCTATATGCAAATATTGTGCGCCAGATTGCCGCACCTGCTCAATCTGCCGCCCCAGCTGCCAGAAATCTGCAGCCAAGATGGAAGGAGATAAAATATTCATAGGCATGTCCTCAACTTTCTCTCCGCTTCAGAAGTCATCTGCTACCTCACTGAATATTTTACCAAATTCCCCCCGGTATAGCAACTGTTTTCTGGCATGTCACTGCGTGAGTGACATGCGCCTGGTCACATCCTGCTTCAGGATTCTCCAGGCATCTTCATGGTCCACATAGTACAGCGGGCACTTCTTGCCGCCGCAGTCGTAGTGCCGCAGAATATCGTCTGACTCCAACTCGTATGTATTCACCAGCCATGCCAGCAGCGCAATCAGACTGTCATAAGTCTCCTGCGTGAATTGCCCGTTCTCATATTTGTAGCAGCACTCAATGGAGATAGAATCCTGATTTCGAGTCTGTACCGCATAGGCAATCTCATCCAGAGGCACAATCTGTAAGATCTCTCCTTCAATGCCGATGATGAAATGGGCGCTGGCGCCCGGAACATCGTGCCTGTCTTTCAAATTCTCAAAATAGCTGCGGTTTTGGGCCGCGCTGGTATTTACGTTAGCCGTGTAATGTACAAATATGTTTTTTACCTCTTCCAGCGGTTCTCCGGGACGGGAATATTCGCTGATAGTGAGAAAATCCTCGGTCCAGTCCGGATGCTGATTATACTGGCTTTCCGGAATGCCCTGAACGGTCCCCCATACATAATCCTCGCTTGCCCCCTCCGCCTGCACCTGGGGCATCGTCTGGCCGCCGCTCTCTGTCTCTACTTTGGGATCCTTTCCCCCCTGCCGCAGCCAAAGTACAGCAAAAGCAGTTCCTGTCAGCAGGATACACATTGATAACGCCAATAACTGCTTCTGACGGCGCAGGCGGCGCTTCTTTCTGGCAAGGGCCGCTGCCTGCCTTTGGCTTTGCTTCTCCTGCATGGTCTGCGGACGTCTTGTATGTCCCTGCCTTGAAGCGCTTGGGGCAGGCTGGCTCTGTCTGCTTCCGCCCTGGCTGGTCCGTCTTTGACTGCCTGAAGCCTGATATGCCTGTGCTTGTCCGCTTTGCCCCCGCACCGCCTGACCTTGCCTGCTTCTGCCCTGCACAGTTTGTCCCTGCCTGCTTCTGCCCTGCACAGTTT
>CAMWTF010000282.1 GCA_947177105.1 uncultured Lachnospiraceae bacterium
TCCTCGCCCACCGTGCCCGCCAAAGGCGGCAGAAAGAGCGGCACATGGACAAATGGGCGGCATACCTATGGCTCCAGGCCAGGCTCGGGCTTGATGCAGACCACGCCCACATCGGCATATTCACCAGCCAGATGTGCGACCAGGTCATCTCCCTGTGCCGGACACCTGCCAGCCCAAACCGAAAACTGGCAACATGAATGCGAGGTGATTACCTATGAAGAAGAAAATCCGTTTAACTCCTGAACAGAAAAAACTTGTGGAAAACCATCTCTCCATTGTCTATTGGGTCATCAGACAGGACATCTCCGTAAACGAAAGCGTCTACGGCTTCGAGTATGACGACCTGTACCAGGAGGGATGCCTCTAGCTCTGCCATGCCGCCGTTTCCTATAACGCCGGGCTGGCAAAATTCCCCACCTATGCCAAAAAGGTCGTCCGAAACGGCCTCCTCTCCTACTGCCGGAAGATGTATGCAGGGCAGAAACATTTCGTCAGGCTCACAGAAGCTGAAAACGGGGAACTACAAAACGGCGGCCCTGCCGGGTACCGGCCTGATGCCTTTACTTCCCGGGCAGACACCATGGAGACACTGGAACTGCTTGCCGCCGCTTCAAAGGACTTCAGCGGCGTGTCAAAACTCGGCACAGAGGCCCTTGCCCTGAAAGCCCAGGGATATGCCACCTCGGAGATTGCAGCCCGCTACCATGCCCCGCCGTCCCATGTAGGGGCATGGATCTCCAGGGCAGCGCAGAAGCTCCGGGACAGCCCATCCTTCCTATCCGGATTACTGTACTGAACGGATGGCTTTTCAGCCAGTAGCAAATTATGGAAAACGGCGGCAAAAACACCAGTAACCTTTCAACCATACATACACCATAAGACCAGGAGGTACCCTATGAAGAGAAAATCACTGTACACTGCCATCGGACACTTTGAGCGCAGGACAGACCACAAAGGCCAGACTTATCCCGTCATCCTGTTAGGCGGGAACGAATACATGGCCGACCTGCAGGAAATGGCCCTCTGGACGAGCCTGAACTGGCGGATTGCCCGCAGGGAGGAGATTGCCCCCTTGTATGAGAAGACCATCTCCAGATCCGCCTTTTCCGCAGAACGCCCACTGGAGACATGCATCCAGCGCCTCCTGATGCGCGGCCTGATCGTCTGCGGCACCGGCGAAACAGAATACGATGCACTCTATGACCTGCTTGCCGCCCTGTATGTCCTGCCTACAGAAGGCTCCATATTGCAGCGGGCATGCGCCTTCCTGAAATTTTCCTTGCGCCACCATGCGCCCCTCTCCGCCGCCAGAAAGCTCTTCCGAAGAGACCGGCGCACGGAAAATGAAAAGCAGGTCATGGGACTTGCCAGGCAGGCCCTGCTCTCCACTGCGGAAATCATCAAATGCTTCGAAAAGGATATCCGCAGCCTGCCCAATGAGGAGAGCATCATGGACTCCCTCTATGATGACGAAGATACCACCAGCGACAACCTCCCTTTTATGGCCTGCTCCTTCCCCAGCAGCAAAAAAGTAGTCCTCGCTGTCGCTAACCTCTACCTGCGTAAGCAGATTATCCTTGAAAGAATATAAATCCCAAAATTTTACACGCTATGGACAGGGATCCTTCTCCCTGTCCATTATTCTTCCCTTTCCCACCGCTCTATGCATCTATATAATTCATTGATCTGCTCTTTCTCTATCAGCCTGCTGCACCGCGGACAGTATTCCTTTATGATATCATTGGGAGTGCAGTCCAGTATCATGCACAGGGCCGCAATCGTGTTAACGGTGACGCTCCTGTTTTTTCTTAAAGCGTCCAGGGTACCCGTAGAGAAATGGTGGTCCTTGATCAGCTGGTATTGTCAACAAGAATGTGTAAATGGCAGATGCCATGCCTGCAGCCTTATTCTGCTTTCTCCTTTTTACTATATATAGTATAACCATATTGACACCCACAACATATAGTGTTATACTGTTCTTGTAATTGATTTTTGTGCGTATCCCTATGGGATTACAGGAGCATCTCCTGTACCGCGGAAACCTTTCCGCATTGCACACGCTGTCAAGTTTGTACTCCAGTGCCAGCAGCATCAGTCTGCCCATTTTGCGGCAGCGTCTGCCGGCACTTTTTTAATAAATAACACCGCCATTGGCAGAAAGGAGCAGAAAGACAGATTTCGCAGGCTGAAAAAGCGGCTTCACTGGAATGCCGGAATGCCGTCCCCATGCAGGGGATGCCATGACCGGAAAATTCCAATGCCGCCCTACAGCCCCATTACACAGGAACCGTATCGGTTTTCAGAATGACCCTGAAAGACCGGTGCGGTTCTTTTTGTGTGTGGAGACAGGATTACAGAAAACTGCAGCAACAAATGCCTCCGCTTATGGCTGCCCCTGGACAGGGCATATCCCCAGTGGAGAAGCAAAAAGAAAGGATGGTAAGAACAATGAAAAGTGACAAAGCCCGCCCGGGCAGCACTGGCATCCTCATAGGTGCCGTAATCGCCATACTGGCGCTTGTGAGGGGGCCGTGGCAGACATGGCTCCTCGTAGGAGTGTTCGCAGTCTGGGGGCTCCGGCTCCTGGCAGCCCACATGCCTCCCCGCATCCATAAGGCAAACCGCCGCAGAAAACGCAGGCACCGCCACAAAAGGCGCCCTGCCGATGACGGGCCGGATATTTCAGCATGGATGCAGGAACCTGACAGCGCATCCGCAGAGAATCTTCTGCTGCGCCATGTGAACCACCGGATCTCCGCCTATCTCCGTTCGGCTTACCCCGGCATCACATGGGAATGGGAAGAAAAAAGGCCGGAAAAGCTGGCGCTGTCCGGTGGCACAGGACGCATCCGTGTCTTCGGCGTCCCCGATTTCGACCATGCGGACATCACCCTCGACCAGCAGGCCAACATCGCCTGCAGCATGGTCAGGATCGTCCCCTTGGCAGATGCCGGGGACAGCGCCCCGCCGGAAGGGCAGACACCTTCTGGCAGGCAGCCCATAGACCCACAGGTCTGGTATGAGCTCCAGGGGCGTGCCGTACTGGAAGCATTGGTGACCGACCTCGACTCCCGCGGGTACAGCTGCCTGACCATCCACGAGAACGGCGATGCCTGCGTGGAAGAGGGCCAGCAGGAAGTCCCAAAGGAACGCCTCCCAGGCTTCCCTGAAAGAGTCTATTGGAACCGTCTGGTGGAGGTGCTGGAGAGCAACGGCCTGACCGCAGAGGCAACCCCCGGCGGCATCCGCATCTGCTGGTAACAGACACAGCAAGAAAGGAAGTGAATCAGAATGAAGACAGGATTATCACTGGAAGAAATGGCTGCCGAGATCACAAGGCAGCGCAGCCTGAAAGCGGACTACCTGGTGGACACCAGGAACCTGCAGATGGAGCCCCACAGCGGGCAGGTCTACCTCCACATCTTCGATGGGAAGGACGAGCCCGTGGAGCCCATGCAGGTCAACACCATCGCCCACCGGCAGCTGGGCGCCCACCTGCGCATCCCAGCCTCCTACTATGATCGGATGCTGGAGGAAGACCCGAAGCTCCTGGCGCAGAACGTGAACACATGGCTCCGCAGGTCCCCCTCACGGCGGATGGTGCGCACCATGGGCGGAACCGCCAGAGCATTCTTAAGCGACCGCTACCGCCGCCTGGACAACTTCGAGATTGCCTCCGCAGTCCTGCCCATCATCGGGCAGATGCAGGACGCACGGTTCGAGAGCTGCCAGGTCACGGACAGCATGATGTACCTGAAAGTGGTCAACACACGCCTGGAGGCGGAGGTCTCCCCAGGCGACATCGTGCAGGCAGGCATGATCATCTCCAACAGCGAGGTGGGCACCGGGGCCGTCAGCGTGCAGCCCCTGGTATACCGCCTGGTCTGCAGCAACGGCATGATTGTCAATGACGCCCAGACACGCCGCAACCATGTGGGGCGGGTGAACAAGCTGGAGGAGGCCTACCGCCTCTACTCCGACAGGACGCTGGAGGCAGACGACAGGGCATTCCTGATGAAGCTCCAGGACACCGTCAGGG
>CAMWTF010000283.1 GCA_947177105.1 uncultured Lachnospiraceae bacterium
CCCCTGTCTGCTGGCCCTGTATTTTCAAGGATTTTTAACAACGAAATTAATTCTTTGTTGTGTTTCTGCAATTATATCTCAGGAGCCCCAGGATACTTTTCTACACCCGCCCAATAGCTTTCCATCTCCGGGGCTTGCTTTCCGTGCAGCACACCACGTAGTAAAACGAAGCCACCCATTAAAAATCCTATATTTTTACACTCCCTATTTTCATTCTCTCACAAATGTGGTATACTATCTGCCAATAGAGACAGGCTATGAAAGCCGGTGACAGGAGGATGCTTCAATGGGCAACAAATATGCTGGTACACAGACGGAGAAGAATCTGGAGGCTGCTTTTGCCGGGGAGTCCCAGGCGCGGAACAAGTACACCTATTTTGCCTCGGTGGCAAAGAAGGAAGGATATGAGCAGATTTCGGCGCTGTTCTTAAAGACAGCCGACAATGAGAAAGAACATGCCAAGATGTGGTTCAAGGAACTGCAGGGGATCGGCAACACGGCGGAGAATCTGAAAGCTGCCGCCGGCGGTGAAAATTATGAGTGGACGGATATGTATGAGGAGTTTGCACAGACGGCAGAGAAGGAAGGGTTTCCTGAACTGGCAGCAAAGTTCCGCATGGTGGGTGAGATTGAGAAGCATCATGAGGAGCGCTACCGCAAGCTGCTTCAAAACGTGGAGACGGCGGCAGTGTTTGCCAAGAGTGAGGTAAAGGTGTGGGAGTGTCGTAACTGCGGTCATATCGTGGTGGGAACGAATGCGCCCGAGGTTTGTCCGGTATGCAATCATCCCCAGAGTTACTTTGAGGTACATGCAGAGAATTACTAAGGAAAATGGACAGGGCAGCCTCCGGTTTTATCACCGGCAGGCTGTTCTTTCTGTAAACCAGGAGTACGGCCTTTACAAAGCCAAATGAAAGCAGAATAGGAACAGGCTATATAATGACCTGGCGCAGGACTGGATGGAAAAATACAGGACCAGGGAGGATATACATGACCATGACGACGCAAAACAGCAAACGGATTACATGGATTGACGGGCTTAAGGGAATTGCGTGCCTGCTGATTTTTACCCATCATTTTTCTCTGGAATATTTTAATGGAGCATATTTTGGCGGGGTGATGGAATCCAAGCTTCCTTTTCAGCTGGACATCCGTCTTTCCTACGAGCCCTATGGCATATTGACCAACGGCAACTTTTGGGTCTGCGTCTTTGTGACATTGGCGGCCTTTCTCACAGCGGCCAGTGTGCTGCGCACCATTGGGGGCGTCACAGCGCCAAATCACAGCGCCGGGCCGCAGCAGAAGAATTGGCAGGAAAAACTCTCCGGTATGATTGTCAAACGCTATGTCCGCCTGGTGGTACCCTGCGGCATTGCAGGAATACTGTACTGGGTGCTACGGCAATGCCTGGTACCGCTTGTTGAAAGTTATCACGGGCTGGAGAATCTGCTGACATTTGAGCAGATGCTGTGGCACACCTTTGTAAAAATGTGGATTGTGCCGGATCAGGAGGCGCTGGGGCCGTATTGGATGCTATATATTATATTTCTGGGCACATTTATTGCGATTATCCTGGCTCTGGCCACAAGGTATTCCAGAAGATGGGTGCTGCCTTTTTTCTTTCTTACTGCGTCACTGCTTTTATGGGCTAAGGACGAATATTATCTGTGCGTTGTGGCGGGCGTATTGTTGGCATGGGTCATGGACAGCGGCGTACTGGCGGACAGCAGGCGTGTCAGGCGGCTGGCATTGATTCCGTTGATAGCGGGGCTGTATCTGGGCGGCTATCCCAGTTACGCCCAGCCAGTATTTTTCTATCGCTATCTGGGCAGGCTCTGTTCACATATCTTTGCCGGGAAGGGAATTGCCACTTATCATGTATTGGCAGCGGCCCTGTTGATTCTGGGGATCATCATGTGCCCTCCTGTGCAGAGAGGGCTTTCGGTGAAGCCTCTGCGGTGGCTGGGGTCCATATCCATGGGGGTATTTGTGCTCCATGTCACCGTGATGCAGTTTGTGGGCCGCCCGCTGCGAGATATGTTTCTTGGGATGGGGATGAGTTATCCCCTGATGGTGCTGGCGGTCTATCTGATCCTGTTGGTATTGCTGCTATTGCTGGCCTGGGGTTTCCATAACACGGTGGAACGGTTGCAAGAAAAGGTTCTTTCCCGGTTTTGATTTTGTCTGAGCAATTATAATCTCCTTTTTTAGTACAAGCTGGAATAATATTTATGTCAGAACTGTTTGATTATTACGGCATAATCCGGTTCATTTTGGGGCATATTGATATTGCAGTAGGGAGTATACGGAACTAAAATAGGAGGAATCTTACATGGGCAATAAGTATGCAGGCACACAGACGGAAGATAACTTGAAGGCGGCATTTGCGGGGGAGTCCCAGGCGTACACAAAGTATACCCACTTTGCCGCATCGGCCAGGAAGCAGGGCTATGAGCAGATTGCAGCCATATTTCAGGAGACTGCCGACAATGAGAAGGAACATGCCAAGCTGTGGCTGGAAGCGCTGCAGGATATAGGCAGCACCGACAAAAACCTGGCTGTTGCGGCTGACGGCGAGAACTTTGAGTGGACTGAGATGTACGATGAGTTTGCAAAGACGGCGGAGAAAGAAGGGTTTCCCGAACTGGCAGCGAAGTTCCGTCTGGTGGGCGAGGTGGAAAAGCATCATGAGGATAGATACCGTGCTCTGCTCCAGAATGTGGAGACGGCGGCAGTGTTTGAAAAGAGCGAAGTGAAGGTATGGGTATGCCGTAACTGCGGTCATATCGTGGTGGGAACCGGTGCGCCAGAGGTATGCCCGGTATGCCTTTACCCCAAGGCTTATTTTGAGATATATGCCGAGAATTATTAAGGAACGGGAAAGCTGATATTTCTATCAGAAAAACGAGAGTGGACAACATGGACAAGACAATGGAAAATCCGCTTTGCGAATGGTCCGTTGTCGTGGGGAGGGGCGATATGCCGCTGCGACAAGGCCCGCATTTGTCCTTGCTGTCTGCTTTTTATGTTGTTTGGGGAGACGATGCGGCTTGCCATTGCTGCGGTGGCAGGTGGCCCGGATTGGCAGCCGGCGCAATCTAAATGTTACATAATGCACGTGGAATGCGGTTCTCTTTGGCATGGGGGTAAGGTAAAATAGTCCCTGCAGACAGAAAGTCCAGATTATGCTCCGGCGGGCCACGAACCAAGCGATGCGCACTTCCCTTGGGTGAATGCCACAAGGGGCAATACTTATGGCGGGACCATTGACCTTCTAAAATATATAGAAAATCATGAGGAACAGAGATGACAACCGGTGAAAAGCTAGCCATGCTTCGCAAGCGAAAAAACATAACCCAGGAACAGCTGGCTGAGATATTGGGAGTGTCAAGGCAGTCCGTCTCCAGGTGGGAAATGGATCAGGCGTTTCCTGAGACAGAGAAGCTGATTCGGCTGGCCGGACTGTTTTCCTGCAGCATAGATTTTCTTCTCAGCGAAGTGCTGGACGGAAAGAAACATATGGCGGCAGGAATTTCAGCGGATAGCTGTGTGGCTTTTATCAGGGAGTGCGGTTACTTTTTCCTGGCGACCTCTGTGGCGGACTGTCCCCGGCTCAGACCCTTTGGCATGATTTATTCGGACAAAGAGACGCTCTATATTGTTACGGACAAGCGGAAAAGTGTTTATTCGGATCTAAAGCAGAATGCCAGGGTGGAGTTGGCAGCTTTTAATCCGGTTACCAGAAAATGGATACGCATCAGAGGCAATGCGAGTGAGGATGACACATGCGTCAGTCAAGAAATGGCTCTGTCTGCATACCCATCGCTGAAGCAGAAATATCCCGGGGAGCAGGAAACATTCCTGGCAATCTACCAAATACATATTGAAGCCGCCAGCATCAATTAAACCACATTTTCTCGGATCTGACCGCACTTTGGGCAGAGTTTTCTCTGCCGGAAAGGCACTGGAAGGGAAGATGCGGAACTTTAAACAGCATCTTCCCTGGAAGTGCC
>CAMWTF010000284.1 GCA_947177105.1 uncultured Lachnospiraceae bacterium
CGGACAAAGATGGCGGAAAGCCCGGTATGGTCGGGATTTTACAATAGATGCAAATAGTTGTTATACAGACGGGAGTATTGAGATGGTGTTGTTTGTGGGTGTAACTCTTCTTGTGCTGGTGCTGGCATATTTATGCAAAACCAAAGAGAGCGTACAACTACATATGGACGGGCCAGGAGAGCAGGGAATGCCGGAGGGGCGGTCTTTGCGGGGAAAGCGCCCCGGCGGGGGCGGCATGACCCGGCAGCAGGCGCTGAACCTGTGGATCTGCGGCGGAATCTATGTGATCCTGTCGGCGGTATCCGCCTGCCGGATCGCCAGCGGCAACGATTACTGGGTCTACACGGATATGTTCAGCTTAATCTCCCAGGGAAGACATGTCTCCTCAGAGTTTGGCTTTAACGCCCTGGTGCGCCTTATGCAGTACTTCTTTGGGACGCAAGGGTATAGCTATCTGCCTATATTCGGCCTGTTTTCCCTGCTGACAGTGTACTTTTTCCTCAGGGCCATATACGAGCAGGGAGATTGGTTTTTGGGGGCGCTGTTTCTGTTTCTGATGAACGGGTACTATTTTTCCAGCTTTAATTCCGTGCGTTATTACCTGGCGCTGGCCATTGCGCTGTACAGCGCCAAGTATGTACACAGGAGGGAATACCTGAAGTTTATCCTGTGGATCCTGGCGGCCTCCGCCTTTCACAAGTCGGTGCTGGTGGTGATCCCCCTGTATCTGGGCGCCAACTGGCTGGCAGGGATTCGACTGAAGGGCTGGCATTATGCGGCGGGAGCGCTGCTTGCGGCGAGCCTTGTGTTTGGCAGGGATATATACCGCTTTGTGATCTTTAAAATTTATCCCTACTATGAAAATTCCATGTTTGACACGGTGGACTACTCCCTGTCAAACATCGGTAAATGCCTGGGGACACTGGTTTTGTCACTGCTCTGCTACCGGAGGGCCATTCGGGATAACCGCCGCAACAGATTCTACTTTTTCCTGAATTTGGGCGGGCTGGCACTATATACCTGCGGCGCATTCATTCCTGAAGTCTCCAGAGTGGCATACTATCTAATATTGCCTCAGATCTTTCTGATCCCGAATCTGCTGCGCAGCATTGAGAATAAAAATATCCGGCGGTTGTTGACGGCGGGGACGGCTGTGGTATTTGCCGCCTATTTTGGTCTGTTTCTGCGATCAGCCTACGATGTGAACGTTCGGCTGCTGCCCTATCTGAACTGGATATTCAACTGAACCGGGATAACAACAGGAGATGGACATGAACCGGGTGATTTGAGTTGCCGCGCAGCGGTGACATGGAGGTTATAGTGAAAAAGCTAAATGAGATACGAGTCGGAATATTAAAAATACCTGTCACCAGAATAATGCTGCTGGTGGTAACGGATATGGTCGCAGTGATGGCGGCCTCGGCGCTGAGTCTGTATGTGCGGTACGAGTTCAGCTTTATGAGCATAGAGCCGCAATTCTGGAAAGCCATTCAGGATGCGTATCTGCTCAACGTTTTTGTGACGCTGATCATCTTCTATATTTTCAGGCTATATAATAGCGTGTGGCGGTACGCATCGGACACAGAGATGGTGAACGTTGTCATTGCTGTGACAATCTGTTCGATAATGCAGCCGGTGATCTTTTGGCTGCTGGGCACATATGTACCCAGAAGTTTCCCGTTTTTTTATGGGTTCTTTATGGCGCTGTTTACCGGCGGAATAAGGTTTAGTTACCGTTTTCTGCGGATGCTGCAAAACAAACGTCTGAATCACTTTAACGCTCCTGAACGGCAGAATTACATGATTGTCGGCGCGGGGGCTTCCGGCAATGCCATTCTCCAGGAGGTTCAGTCCAGCAAATATTTAAGTATGCACGTAGCCTGCTTTATTGACGATAATCCGGGATGTCAGGGCAAATACCTGCGGGGAGTGCCCATCGTGGGAGGCAGGGAAAAGATTGCCGAGAGCGTGGAGAAATATGATGTGGATGAGATCATCATTGCCATTCCCTCCGCCAGCCGCTCCGAGCTGAAGCCCCTGCTTGAGATCTGTAAGGAGACGGGCCGCAGAATCCAGATTCTGCCGGGCATGTACCAGATTATCAAGGGAGATGTGAACGTGTCCAACCTGCGGGAGGTGCAGATCGAGGATCTGCTGGGCAGGGACCCCATAGAGGTCAATGTGGATGAGATTATCGGTTATGTGCGGGATAAGGTGGTGCTGGTGACCGGCGGCGGCGGCTCCATCGGCAGCGAGCTGTGCAGGCAGGTGGCCCGGCACAGCCCCAGACGTCTGGTCATATTGGATATCTACGAGAATAATGCCTATGAGATTCAGCAGGAGCTGCTGCGGGATTATCCGGAACTGGATCTGGCGGTGCTGATTGGCTCCGTGCGCAACACCATGAGGGTGGACGAGATTTTTCGGGAGTATCGGCCGGACATCGTGTACCATGCGGCGGCCCACAAGCATGTGCCGCTGATGGAGGACAGCCCCAATGAGGCCATCAAGAACAATGTGTTTGGCACTCTCAAGGTGGCGGCGGCGGCGGATCGATATGGTACGGGCAGATTTGTGATGATTTCCACGGACAAGGCTGTGAATCCCACCAATATCATGGGTGCTTCCAAGCGGATCTGCGAGATGGTGATCCAGAATATGAACCGCAAATCCAAAACCGAATATGTGGCCGTGCGCTTCGGCAATGTGCTGGGCAGCAATGGCAGCGTGGTTCCTCTGTTCCAGAAGCAGATTGAGAAGGGGGGACCGGGGACGGTGACCCATCCCGACATCATTCGGTATTTTATGACTATACCCGAGGCGGTATCTCTGGTGCTGCAGGCGGGGGCATACGCCAGGGGCGGGGAGATCTTTGTGCTTGACATGGGAGAACCCATGAAAATTCTGGATTTGGCAAAAAACATGATCAAGCTGTCCGGCTACCGGGTGGACGAGGATATCAGGATTGAGTTCACCGGTCTGCGTCCCGGAGAGAAGATGTATGAGGAGCTTCTGATGCAGGAGGAGGGACTTAAGGAGACTGCCAACCGGATGATTTATATCGGCAGGCCCATCGAGTATGATGATGAATTGTTCGAACGGCAGTTGGAGCGCCTGCAGGAGGCATCCGTGAACGAGTCTCAGGATATCCGGGCGCTGGTGCGGGAGATTGTGCCCAGTTACCAGTATGAGGAGTGAAAGGTCCGCAGACAGATCTGCCAGGAACAATTAGCCGCCCAGGGCTGAAGGATGCATCAGAGGGGCAGAGCCTGTAAGGTATCATGTATGGAAGGAGTGGGGTTATGTATGCCTGCATAAAAAGGGTAATTGATTTTATATTGTCGCTTTTGGGGCTGGTGGTACTGTCGCCGGTGTTTTTGGCGCTGATTATCGCTATTAAGCTTGATTCGCCGGGACCCATATTGTTTCGGCAGAAACGGGTGGGGATTCATAAGACGCATTTTGCTATATTAAAATTCAGGACTATGCGGATTGATACACCTAAGGATGTGCCCACCCATCTGCTGCAGAATCCGGAGCAGTATATTACTAAAGTCGGGGGATTTTTGCGCAGGACCAGCCTGGATGAATTGCCTCAGGTCATCAATATTTTGAAGGGGGATATGGCTATCGTGGGACCCCGCCCTGCTCTGTGGAACCAGTATGACTTGATTGAGGAGAGGGATAAGTACGGCGCCAACGATATACGTCCTGGCCTCACCGGTTGGGCCCAAATCAATGGCAGGGACGAGCTGGAGATCCCTGTGAAAGCCCGTTTTGACGGGGAATATGTGGAGAAAATGGGGTTGAGGATGGATCTGCGGTGTTTTTTTGGCACGTTCCTCAGCGTATTTAGAGGGGATGGTGTGGTGGAGGGGGGCACCGGCGCCATGCACGGAACGGAAACAGAGAAGCAATAGCCAGATTAAAAAAGAGCACAAAGCCTCTGCGTTACTTTTCACGGCCTGGGGAAATAGGGCATGATTACAGGGGACTCCTGAGA
>CAMWTF010000285.1 GCA_947177105.1 uncultured Lachnospiraceae bacterium
GATCTCCGGTACCACGCCCCCATACAAAGTATGAAGTGCTATCTGCGTGGAAATCACGTTGGATAACACTTCTCTGCCGTTTTTCACCACTGAGGCCGCCGTCTCGTCACAAGAACTCTCAATGGCCAATATGTATATGTCCTTTTCCGTTTCCATTCTCGCCCAATCCCTTCTTGCGGTTCCGGGTCTGCCGCCCATCCGTTTTAGTTCTCCTGGGTATTCTCTCTCAGATTCTCCTCCAGATCCCAGCCATAGATTTTCCAGCGGCCGCTCCCGTCCTTGCGCAGCAGATACACCTGCCGGCTGGAAGAGCTCTCCCTGCCCTGCTGTATATTGTATCCGCAGCGGATCCTGGCGAACTTGTACCCGTCCTGGGTAAACTCCTCCACGTTGGCGCTGGAAGCCAGTGAAATATTGGATATCTTCCGGTTATTCTTCCGGAAATCCTGAATCTCCGCCTCCAGATTGAAAATATAGGTGTCCCATTCATTGTGATCCAGCAACTCCTGATCGTACAGCCCCCTGGCCTTGAGGGCCAGGGCTTCCAGCTCCTCCTGGCTGCAGTCTTCATTATAGAAGCACTTGATAATGTCGTTGTAGTACCGGATCACCTCTTTGGGCGTGGGGGGATAATTGTGATCCAAATCCCGCAGCAACACGTTCTCCACCGTAGTCGGCGCTTTCTCCTGCGCCGAGCGGTTGGAACGGTTCACCAAATAGCAGTAGTATCCTACTACCAGTAAAATAAGAACCATAAGCACTATGGTGGTCTGAGTTGTAAATTTGCCTTTTTTCGTCTTCATGCGCCGCTCCTAATCCACGAAGTTAAGCTCCACACTTTTCCCGTCCTTGGCTGCTATGGCGGCGGGAAAAATCTTCCGCACCTCATGCATATATTCCTCCGGACGGTTCAGGGAAGGACTGTAATGTGTCAGCCACAATTCCGGCACCTGCGCCTCCCTGGCCATGCGGGCCGCCTCGTACATGGTCATATGCTTATTTTCCCTGGCTTTGGCCTGCTTCTCCGGCTCTCCGTACATGCCCTCGCAGATAAAGAGATCCGCTCCCTTTGCATGGGCCACAATGCCCTCGGTGGGCCGTGTGTCCGTGCAGTAGGTGACCTTCAGCCCCTTGCGTGGCGCCCCCAGCACCATGTCCGGCGTATAAATCCGGCCGTCCACCTCCTGGGTCTCCCCCTTTTGCAGGCGGCTCCAGCACCGCTGGGGAATGTTGAGCTCCTGGGCCTTCTCCAGCTGGAACTTTCCGATGCGGTCAATTACCAGGCTATATCCATAGCATAACACATTATGATTCACCTTGAAAGCCTCAATTTGAAATCCTTCAAAGGAAAATGTCTGTTCCTGCTCTGTGATCTCCCCATACCGGATCTCAAAGGGCAGCTCCGGGGCAATACAGCGCAGCGCATTTACAATTCTCTGCAGCCCCTTAGGACCGATGAGCAGCAGCGGTTCCGTCCGCTCCGCGTTGCCCATGGTCAGCAGCATACCCGGCAGACCACTGATATGGTCCGCGTGATAATGGGTAAAACATATAATATCAATGGGCTTGGGGCTCCAGCCCTTTTCCTTTAGCGCGATCTGAGTGCCCTCACCGCAGTCGATGAGAATACTCTTCCCATTGTATCGCATCATCAGGGAGGTGAGCCACCGATAAGGCAGGGGCATCATCCCTCCCGTCCCCAACAAACATACATCCAGCATCGCTGCCTCCTGTCCGCACTGGTCGGATGACGCTGCCCCATACTGCCGTCATGCGGCATTCAGATCACGAGGAAGAAGCCCCATTGGGACTTGCCACACAAGTCCGGCATCTGGCTTCTTCTCACACCAGTTCGCTCTCCTCGCTCTCCTCCACCGGAATCTGAAAACCACTGGTCAGAGCGTCATAGCATTGCTCACACAGATCCCAGCGGTGGCGCAGGCCATCCTTATTGCTGAAATAGCCGAAGACCACGTCCGCCGAGAAATATCCCTCCCGAATCATGTCCTCCTGCTGCTGTAATTCTTTTCCACATTGATTGCAAAAAATTTTGTTGTCACGCTTCATCCTTCATCCTCCACCAATCTGTATTCCATGCTCCATGCATCCGCGCATTGCCGCAAACTGCGGCCTATGCGCATTTGCAACATCTCTTTCTTGCATCCGCATTCATTGTAGCACAGCTTATGTCGAATGAGTGAGGAAATTGTTGGATATTGTAATGTATGGCTTCTTTTGCTCGTACTAACTCTCCGGCACCCTGTCCCGTTTCCACAGAATCATGGCATCCTCCGTGGGCTTTTCATAGAAGCGGGGGCGGATTCCCTCGGATACAAAACCAACCTTCTCATAGATATGGATGGCCGGCCCATTACTCACCCGCACCTCCAGGGTAAACGCCTCCACCCCCATGGCATAGCCCCGCCGCAGAGTCTCCCGCAGCAGCGCCGTGGCAATCCCCCTGTTGCGGTAGGCTTCATCCACCACCACATTGTCGATCTCCCCGTCCCCAGACACATTGGTGACACCGCAGCTGCCCACCACCCGGCCGTCCACCTCCGCCACCAGGTACAGGCTGTTTCGATCCGCTATCAGCCTGGCAAAGTCCGCCGCCGACCAGGGCATGGAAAAAGCTCTTGCCTCTATGACGCTCAATGGCTCCACATCCTCCGGCCTAAGTTCCCGTATGACCATCCGCTTCTTCCCTTTCTCTCTCTGCCTGGCTCTTGCGCAGATATATAGGCTGGTGATCCGCAGCGCCGACCACCCTCCCGCTGGCGGCGTACACCGCCCCCAGGGCCGCCACACTGGCTGCGCTCTGGCGGCTATAATGGGCCGGAGCCAGACTGTAGGGCACTTGCATTCTCCCCCGGATCTGATCCAGATACACCGGCACACCGTCCCCCAGGAAAATCACTTCCCTGCCCAGGCGGTTGCACTCTTTTACAATCTCCGCCACATCCACGGCGCACTGATCCCGCAGTACGCGCAATTCATAGCTTATCTCCGCCCCCATAGCCAAGGTTTGGTCCGGCAATGCGGGTATATACTCGTAGAGTCCCGTATAGACCTGATTCCTGCGGGCATCCATCATGGGACACACCAGCTTGTCCGTGCCGTACAGATTATAGGCCAGCCCCTCCAGGGTGGGCACCTCCACCAGGGGCTTTCCCAGCGCCAGTCCCAGACCCTTGGCTGTGGCTGACCCGATGCGCAGCCCGGTAAAGGAACCCGGCCCGGCGGCAACGGCAATGGCATCCACCGTATCAAGCTCCAGGGAGGTCATCTGCCGCAACTGCTCCAGCATGGGCAGCAAAGTCTGGGAATGGGTCTTTTTGTCATTCGTGGTAAACTCCGCCCGCAGCACATCGTCCTCCACCAGGGCGACGCTGGCCACCAAACCGGAGGTGTCTATCGCTAATACTCTCATGGGCTGTTCACTTCTTTCTCATTTAGAGTTCCGCAAGTCCCCGCAAACCGCACAGGTCAGTGATGAATATCCGGACGCTTTAGGCATCCAGATATTCATCAGTGCGATTTCCAGGAACTTGCTGTTTTAGAGTTCCGCAAGTTCCGAAAGCTTGCTGTTCCTTTTAGCTCTTTCTTTACAGGCTCATTTCTATTTTACGATAATCAAATCCTTTTTCCAAGTCCTTTTTGATGGTAATCCGAACATGGCGCCGGGGCAGAATTTCCTGAATCAGATCAGCCCACTCGATCAGGCATACACCCTCCCCGTAAAAATATTCCTCGTAGCCAATCTCCTCCATCTCCTCCACATCGCCGATGCGGTAGACATCAAAATGATAAAAGGGCAGACGCCCCTCCTCATATACCTGCATGATAGTAAAGGTGGGACTGTTCACCGGCCCGGCAATCCCCAGCCCTGCCGCAACCCCCTGGGTAAACACAGTCTTGCCCGCTCCCAGATCTCCCACCAGAGTGTAGACCTGTCCTGCCAGAGCCTCGCGCCCCAGCTGCTCCCCTATGGAAAATGTCT
>CAMWTF010000286.1 GCA_947177105.1 uncultured Lachnospiraceae bacterium
GGCCAGGAGATCCCGCCCCGCAAGCGTGTGCCCACCTGCCAGAAGTGCGTGCGTACCGGAGATATTGAAAACGTGGGCAAGACCGCCCGCCATCTGACCTTCTTTGAGATGCTGGGCAATTTTTCCTTCGGGGACTATTTCAAGCATGAGGCCATTGCCTGGAGCTGGGAATTTCTGACCAGGACCATTGGCATGGATCCCGACAGACTCTATCCCTCCATCTATGGGGAGGACGACGAGGCATTTGAGATCTGGAACAAGGAGATCGGCATCTCGGCGGAGAAGATTACCCGTTTTTACCGGGACGAGAACGGATCCTGCGACAATTTCTGGGAGCACGGCGCAGGTCCCTGCGGTCCCTGTTCGGAGATTTATTACGACAGAGGCGAGAAATATGGCTGCGGTAAGCCCGACTGCAAGGTGGGCTGCGACTGCGACCGTTTTATGGAGGTCTGGAATAACGTATTTACCCAGTTTGAGAGCGACGGAAAGGGCCATTACGAGGAGCTGTCCCAGAAAAATATAGACACCGGCATGGGACTGGAACGTCTGGCGGTGGTGGTGCAGGACGTGGATTCCGTTTTTGATATAGACACCATGAAAGCCATCCGTGACAGGATTTGCGAGATTGCGGGAGTGACCTATCAGACGGACGAGGCGGTGGATGTGTCGGTGCGTCTGATCACCGATCATATCCGTTCCACCACCTTTATGATCAGCGACGGCATCATGCCCTCCAACGAGGGCAGGGGCTATGTGCTGCGCCGCCTGATCCGGCGCGCGGCCCGCCATGGCAGGCTGCTGGGCATCTCCGGCAAATTTCTGGCAAACTTAAGCCAGACAGTGATAAACGAGTGTAAGGACGGCTATCCGGAACTGGAGGAGAAGAGCGAGTTTATTCTGACGGTGCTGACCCAGGAGGAGGACAAGTTTGACAAGACCATAGATTTGGGTCTGAGTATCCTGGCGCAGATGGAGGAGGAGATGAAGGCTGCGGGCGTGACGGAGCTCTCCGGCGAAAACGCCTTCAAGCTCTATGACACTTACGGTTTCCCCGTGGATCTGACACAGGAGATTCTGGCGGAGAAAGGCTTTACCATCGACGAGGCAGGTTTTGGCGTGTGTATGCAGCAGCAGAAGGATATGGCCCGCAAGGCCCGCAAGGTGACCAACTACATGGGGGCGGATGTGACGGTATACGAGTCCATTGATCCGGCCATCACCACGGAGTTTGTGGGGTATGACAGATTGCAGCACAATTCCAGGGTGACGGTGCTGACCACTGAGACGGAGTTGGTGGAGGCGCTCACCGACGGACAGGTGGGCACTGTCATTGTGGAGGAGACTCCCTTTTATGCCACCATGGGCGGTCAGAATGCGGATAGAGGTATAATCACCACAGCAGACGGCAGCTTCGAGGTGAAGGATACCGTCAAGCTGATGGGTGGAAAGGTAGGTCACATCGGCACCGTGACCAGCGGTATGATCAAGGTGGGAGATACGGCCACATTGACGGTAAATGCCGGCCAGAGGAGCGATACCTGTAAAAATCACAGCGCCACTCACTTATTGCAGAAAGCTCTGCGGGAGGTTCTGGGAACTCATGTGGAACAGTCCGGATCCTATGTGGACGGGGAGAGACTGCGGTTTGACTTCACTCACTTTGCGGCCATGACTGCCGAGGAACTGGCCCGGGTGGAGGCCATGGTCAATGAAAAGATCGGGGAGAATATCCCGGTGGTCACAGAGGTGATGAACATCGAGGAGGCCAGGAAGACCGGCGCTATGGCTCTGTTTGGGGAGAAGTATGGCGAGGAGGTCTGCGTGGTGAAAATGGGGGATTTCTCCGTGGAACTCTGCGGCGGAACCCATGTGGCCAACACATGCAGCATCGGCAGCTTCAAGATCCTGTCCGAGAACGGCGTGGCGGCAGGCGTTCGCCGGATCGAAGCCCTGACCGGGAACGGTGTGCTGCAGTATTATAAGAATCTGGAGAATATTATCCAGGAGGCCGCAAAAGCGGTGAAGGCCAACCCCGGCAACCTGGTGGAGAAGTGCGGGCATCTGATGGCGGAGCTGAAATCGCTGCATGCGGAGCTGGAATCCTTAAAGAGCAAGGCAGCCAAGGACGCGATGGGGGACGTGATGAACCAGGTGCAGGAGGTCAAGGGCGTGAAATTGCTGGCTGTCAGCGTGGACGGCGTGGATATGAACGGACTGCGTGACCTGGGCGATCAGATGAAGGAGAAGCTGGGCGAGGGCGTGGTGGTGCTGATGTCCGGCCAGGACGGCAAGGTCAACATGATTGCCATGGCTACCGAAAAAGCCCAGAAAGCAGGAGCCCATGCGGGCAACCTGATCAAGGGTATTGCCGCGCTGGTGGGCGGCGGCGGCGGAGGCCGTCCGGGTATGGCCCAGGCCGGCGGCAAGAACCCGGCAGGGATTCCGGCTGCGGTGTCGGAGGCCGTCAAGGTGCTGGAAGGCCAGCTGAATTAGAGACATAAACGTGGCTGCCAGAAAAAAATGATAAAATTTGAAAAAAACAGTTGACGTATCTGACTTTTGTGTTATAATATTTTATGTGCATATGGGTTTCCGATGTACATAATATTAACCCAGTCAGTCAAGATGCTTGCAAGGGACTGAAGGGAGGTCAGGTGTAATCATGTCAAACGTAATCGTAAAAGAGAACGAGACTTTGGACAGCGCATTGCGTCGCTTTAAGAGAAGTTGTGCGAAAGCTGGTATCCAGCAGGAGATTCGTAAGAGAGAGCATTACGAGAAGCCGAGCGTAAAGCGTAAGAAGAAGTCCGAGGCAGCAAGAAAGCGCAAATATAACTAATGACATGAAGGTCCTTGGCACAGCCCAAGGACTTTTGCTTTCCTGTGCATGTGAAGAAATGTTGTCAGTGGCACACTGGGGAGGTAGGAATCATGTGGACAACTGAAATTTTTGGAACGGATATATATCATTTGATAGCGGCTTTTGTTGTATACAGCATGCTGGGCTGGCTGGTAGAGTCTATTTATATGTCTTTTTGCAATAGGAAACTGACCAACAGAGGTTTTGCAAAAGGACCTTTCTGTCCCATCTATGGATTTGGGGCGGTGATTGGCTATCTGCTCCTGCGCCCGCTGCAGTTCAACTATGTGGTGCTGTACCTTGTGGCCGCAGTGTCCGCCACCACCTTTGAGTTTCTGGTGGGCAAGATGATGATCAGGATATTTGGCGAGCTGTGGTGGGATTATAACGAGAAGCCCTTTAACTACAAGGGCATTATCTGCCTGGAGAGCACAGTGGCATGGGGCTTTTACGGCCTGGGAATCGTTCTGTTTCTCCACGGCTGGATACAGCAGCTGATCGACAGAGTACCCATGTCTGTGGGCACCAAACTGATCTGGGTGATCATGCTGCTGGTGACCATCGACTATATATTCCAGCTGATGCATGCGTTCCATGTGGACTTGTCCCAGCAGCGGGAGAAGCTGTCGGAGAAGATGGACAGATTCAGAGCCAGGTGGAATTAGGGCCGGAGTGAAACTGGTGGGGTTGCGGTGAATGAGCCGCAGCCCCTGTTTTTATATGGAATGTGCATAAGCCTTCCCGCAGTCCCATATATTAGTGGTAGAATAGAACAGGGAAGGTGCGGGGGATGAAAGAAAAGCCCAAAAATACAAGATTACATAGCGGACTACATAAAGTACACAGGAGTGGAAAGCGGCAGGCGGGCAGGCGTTTGGCGGCTATTGTCATGGGATTGTGGTTTGCGGCGCTGCAACTGATTTACACAGAGATACCAGTTCAGGCCCAGGTGGAGATCGCGGCGCCGTCGGCGATCCTGATGGAAGCGTCCACCGGACAGGTGCTCTTTGAATTGAATGCAACGGAGCGGAGATGCCCGGCCAGCATTACCAAAATCATGACGCGGCTGCTTACATTTGAACAGATAGAACTGGGAAAGGTCAGTCTGGAGGACAGTGTGATCAC
>CAMWTF010000287.1 GCA_947177105.1 uncultured Lachnospiraceae bacterium
GGCCCCTTGGGTGTCCGAATATTGATCTGTGTACTGTCCGGGCAGATGCTGTTTTCATTATACGATATGCTTCTCCTTGAACTTGCCTACAATGTAGGCGACTGCATCCTCGGGAGACTCAGGAACAACCTTCTCGCCTGCGCCCTTGCGGACCTTGTCGGAAGCCTTAGCAATCTTGGTGGGAGATCCCTTCAGACCCAGGTTGCTGTCATCCACATCCTTCAGGTCTGCTCTGCCCCATGTAGTGATCTCTGCCGCACATGCGTCAAAGATACCGCCGGGAGTCATATAGCGGGGCTCATTCAACTCGGACAAAGCGGTGATCAGGCAGGGCATCTGAGACTCCAGCACATGATATCTGTCGTCATACTGACGCTGTACAATCACTTTATCGCCGTCAATTTTGATATCCTGCGCATAGGAGATCACGGGAATCTGCAAATGCTCCGCGATCTGGGGGCCAACCTGCGCGGTATCGCCGTCAATAGCCTGACGGCCGGTGATGATCAGGTCATACTCCAGATTGCGGATGGCGCCTGCGATGGTGGTGGAGGTAGCCCAGGTGTCTGCGCCGCCCAGCACACGATCTGTCACCAGAATGCCCTTGTCCGCGCCCATGGCAATGGCCTCGCGCAGCACGTCTGCCGCCTTGGGCAGACCCATGGTCAAAACAGTTACCTCTGCGCCGTACTGATCCTTTAAGCGCAGCGCAGCCTCCAGGCCGGCCTTGTCATCCGGGTTCATAATGGCCAGCATGGCGCCTCTATCCAGTGTTCCGTCCGGATTGAACTTAACGCCGCCCTTGGTATCCGGAACCTGTTTAATACAAACGATAATCTTCATTGTATTCCACTCCTTATTTTTAATATTCTTTTTGTTCTCTCACATGTCCGGCCCGATCCACTGCGGATAGCTGACTGGAGCAGACCAGCAGTATCGCATAGCGGCATCCACACTTATCTCTTTGTGAATATCGCTGGCTATGTCTGCGCTTTTCCAATTACATGTGAGTCATTTCCCGTTCTGATCCTACTTTAACAGGTTAGAAGAAATAACCATCCTCTGAACCTCGCTGGTTCCCTCGTAGATCTCGGTGATCTTGGCATCGCGCATCATGCGCTCCACATCATACTCTCTGATGTAGCCGTAACCGCCGTGCAGCTGAACGGCCTTGGTGGTCACTTCCATAGCGACCTCTGCGGCATACAGCTTGGCCATGGCCGCCTCAACGGAGTAGGAAATCTTGGGATTGGTTCTGTACTCGTCCTTCTTGCGGGCAGCCTTGTACACCAACATCTTAGCGGCCTCAACCTTGGTAGCCATGTCCGCCAGCTGGAACTGGGTGTTCTGGAACTGTCCGATGGAACGGCCAAACTGCTTTCTCTCCTGCACATAGGCAATGGTGGTCTCTAAAGCGCCCTCCGCCAGGCCCAGAGCCTGCGCGGCAATACCAATACGGCCGCCGTCCAGAGTATGCATGGCGATGGCAAAGCCCTTACCCTTTGCGCCCAGCAGATTGTCCTTAGGGATACGGCAGTCCGTGAAAATCAACTCATAGGTGGATGAACCGCGGATACCCATCTTCTTCTCCTTGGTGCCAAAGGTGAAGCCGGGAGTGCCCTTCTCCACGATAAACGCAGAAATCTCTTTCTGAATCCTGCCCCTCTTCTCCACCTTGCCGGTGACGGCGATCACGATATAGACATCCGCCTCCTTACCGTTGGTGATAAAGCACTTGGAACCATTCAGCACCCACTCGTCGCCCTCCAGCACGGCCTTTGTCTGCTGGCCCTGGGCATCGGTGCCTGCGCCGGGCTCGGTCAGGCCGAACGCGCCGATCTTGCGCCCGCTTGCCAGATCGGGAAGATATTTCTGTTTCTGATCATCGGTGCCGTAGGTCAGAATGGGATCAATACACAGGGAAGTATGTGCGGACACGATAACGCCCGTAGTACCGCAGACCTTGGAAAGCTCCTCCACGCACATGGCATAGGTCAGGATATCACAGCCCTGTCCACCGTACTCCTTGGGAACGGGGATACCCATGAAGCCATATTTTGCCATCTTCTCCACGGTCTCCTTGGGGAAACGCTCCTCTTCATCCACTTCCTGTGCAAGAGGCTTTACTTCATTCTCGGCGAAATCCTTGAACAGCTGTCTCGCCATCTCATGCTCTTTGGATAATGTAAAATCCATGATTAATTCCTCCACTTTCATCTAATATTGGGACATACGGCAACTTCCCTGTACATTGATCACCTCGCTATAGACCAGCCGGGGATAAACCTGTGACAAGTCAGCAGCAAAACCAGAGAAGCCGCCATAGCCATAATTACATCTTGCGTTTGTCACGATAACCTCCAGGCCGCAGATGCGCTGCGACTCAAATCAGGATGAAAATACCGTATTTTAAAGCCCCGTGACAGCGCCTTGAAAAACGCCTTATTTTGCGTAATTGTAGAAGCCCTCTCCGGTCTTCTTGCCCAGCTTGCCCGCGCGAACCATCTTTCTCAGCAGGGGAGCGGGAGCATACTTGGAATCGCCGGTCTCCGCATAGATAACCTCCATAATAGCCAGCACGATGTCCAGGCCGATGTAATCGCCCAGAGCCAGAGGCCCCATGGGATGGTTGGCACCCAGCTGCATAGCCACATCGATGTCCGCCACGGATGCCACGCCTGCGGCATACACGTTGATGGCCTCGTTGATCATGGGGATCAGGATTCTGTTTACCACAAAGCCTGCCGCCTCATTCACCTCTACGGGAGTCTTGCCGATCTCGGTGGCAATGCCCTTGATCTTCTCCACCAGATCTGCGGGAGTGTTGGCGCCCGCGATTACCTCAACCAGCTTCATTCTGTCGGCAGGATTGAAGAAGTGCATACCGATCAGAGGACGATCCAGGCCGTTGCCCATCTCTGTGATGGACAGAGAAGAGGTGTTGGACGCAAAGATACAATCCTTCTTTACGATCTGCTGCAGCTCCGCAAAGGTCTGCTTCTTGATAGCCATGCTCTCAGGACAAACCTCGATAACCAGGTCGCAGTCCGTGCAGATATCCTTTAACCCGGTAACAATCTTGCCCAGGATTTCCTCACCCTTCTCAGCGGTGATCTTCTCCTTGCCAACCAGGAAATTGATGTTCTTCTGGATCTTGGCCTTGCCGCCGTCAGCGAACTCCTGCTTTATATCGCATAAGCATACCTCATAGCCGTCCGTCATGGCAAAAGCCTGTGCAATTCCGGCACCCATGGTGCCCGCGCCGATAATACCTACCTTCATGTATAGTTCCTCCTTATTTATTCCACTTATTTTGTTCTACCTTTTTTAATGTGTTTCTGATGCTCTCAAAAAGAGAGCTTATAATTTATTTGTTCTGGAACGGCTCTTTCACCTTTTCCTTGTTCTTATCCAGGAAGAAAGCCATGCCGTACTTCTGATCCTCAGTCTCAAAACAGTCACCGAACAGCTTCTCTTCAATGACCACTGCCTGATCCATATCCACATCCAGGCCCTCATTGATGGCCTTTTTGCAGTTCCTCACAGCAATAGGAGCGTTCTTGGCGATACCTGCGGCCATTTTCTCGGCTGCCGCCATCAGCGCTTCCTGGGCGGTCTTTACCACATTTCCCTCCGCGTCCGTCTCTGCGGAATACACCTCGTTCACCAGGCCGATCCGATAAGCCTCCGGTGCCTTGATATTGCGGGCCGTATAGATCATCTGCTTTGCCATGCCCGCGCCCACCAGACGGGCCAGCCTCTGTGTGCCGCCAAAACCGGGGGTGATGCCCAGTCCTACCTCGGGCTGCCCAAACACCGCATTGTCGGAACAGATACGAATGTCACAACTCATGGAAATCTCACAGCCGCCGCCCAATGCGAAGCCATTGATAGCCGCAATCACAGGGATGGGGAAGGTCTCCAGCTTGCGGAACACGTCGTTGCCTTTCTTGCCAAAAGCCTCGCCCTCCGC
>CAMWTF010000288.1 GCA_947177105.1 uncultured Lachnospiraceae bacterium
CGCCTCCGAAGCGTAATACAAGGCACTGTGCTGGTCGTTGTCCACCGCATTCACATCCGCCCCGCTCTCAATGAGCATGGCGACGAAGTCGTTGCGGCTGTTTTGGGCCGCAAACGTCAGAGGTGTCTGACCGTTGGAAGCTCTCTGGTTGATATCCGCTCCGGCGGTCAGCAGGGCCTTGCCCACAAAAAGATCCCCGTTTTCGGCAGCGATATGCAGAGGCAGGATTCCCTGAAGGTCGGCGTGGTTTGTCTCTGCTCCGGCCTTGAGCAGCAGTTCCACGATCACCAGATTGGACCGCCGCACTGCCAGCAGCAGAGGTGATTCTCCATCGTCGTTGAGCTTGTTCACGCTGTCTGGATCCTTCTCCAGAAGAACCTTTGCGACCTCGCTCTGTCCGTTCCAACAGGCGTGATGGAGACTGGTGTTGCCGTAGGTATCGCTGTGGTCCTCACCTCTGGCGGAGAGGGCCGTCACCAATTCACGCAGACCGTTGGAGGTGGCATAGTCGATGGCCATGCGGCCGTCGTTGTCTTTGATAGAGATGTCAATGTCCGGGTTATTGAGCAGTTTCAAGGCCGCGTCGGTCCGGCTATGCCGGGCCAGCGCCATCAGAGGAGTGATACCATCGTTGTCGATGGCGTTTACTTCTGCCCCTGCGTCAGTGAGCATGGTAATGATCTGGGAGTTGCCGATCTCCGCTGCGAAATGCAGGGGCATCCGGCCCCGTTGGTTGGCCAGATTGACATCCGCTCCGGCGTCCAGCAATAACTTAACCAAGTCGCGGTTGCCCTTGAGACAACTATAGATCAGAGACGTGTTTCCGGACTCGTCCCGCTTGTTCACGTCCACGCCGCCCCGCTTGAGAAATGTCTGCGCTACAGTCTTTTGATTATTTTTACATGCCTGCAGAAGCATATTGTCTAGCTGCATAATCGTTCACCTCTTTATAGTTTAATGCCATATTGTTCTAAAAATCTTAGGATGGGACAGGCTTCCTCTGGGCGGTTCAGCCGCAGCATACACAGGGCGGTGAGCCACCGCACCCGGATCAGGACATAGCGCTCCATGCCTGCAGCGCCCTCCGGGTCCAGAGGCAGCAGCGCTACGTTCGATGTCTCCAGTGCCTGAACAAACAGCTTCCGCTCTGCGGAACTCAACTCTGCGGAGCCGCCCAGGGACTGCTCCGCACACTTCAGGGGGCCTAAAGCCCGCTCGTACTCCCCGACCAGAAACAGGCACAGGGCGCAGTTAAACATCGTAGGCGCAGCGCGGCGCTCCATCTGCCCCGGCTTTAGCAGGGGCAGGGACAACAGCCATGCCCCGGGAATATCCCCCACTGCCAAGGCACGGTACAGGGAACCGTCCGCGGCGCAGGATGCATCAAAGGTCGTCCCGCTGCCCAAAAACGTCATCATGCCTTACTGCTCCATCATCAGCTCAATGGCGCTGTTAAAGCCCCTTTCGGAGCACAACTCCATGGCGGTCTTGCCCTTGTTGTTCTGGATGGTGACATCCGCGCCGGCCTTTATGAGATAGCGCACGATGGTCTCGGTACACCGCTGACACGCAATGAGCAGGGGGGTGTTGCCGTCACCGTCCTGAGCGTTAAGTTCCGCACCGGCCTTGATAAGGTCCTTATGTACATCCCCCAGGGATTGTACGGCCAGATGAAGAGGGCGGCTGCCATCGTTGCCGGTGGCTTCCACATTGGCGCCCTGCTTGATAAGCGCCTGGGTGATGGGAAGGTTGTCGCTGTAGGCAGAGGCTTCGTCAAAGGGGTCCTTGCTGTCCTGCAGGGAGCGCATCAGGACGGTGTAGCCCTCCTGATCGGTCAGTTCCAGTTCCTTGAGCAGTGAGAGGATCTCGCACTTGCGGCTGTATATGGGGTCATCGACACGTCTATACTGACGAAAATTATGAGGGTAGCGCAGCAGGGAGAAGATGGGCGCTTTGCCTCTGCCGTCCCGGAGAGTCTCGTCCGCCCCCGCCTCCAGCAGAAGCTTGGCGATCTCAAAATTGCCGCTCCGGCAGGCCAGGGCCAGGGGAGTTACCCCATCCATCTTGATCCAGTAGGAATTGCCTCCAATGGGCTGAGTGCCGGCGGCGTTTACGTCAGAGCCGTGAGCGATGAGCGCCTTGGCCAGCAGGATGTGGTTGAACATGGCCGCGTACATCAGTGGCGTAATGCCGTATCGGTCGGGCTTGTCCAGCGGAATCTGATCAAAATGTTCCACGACATAGATGCCCATTGCACCCTTCTCTTCTTCCTCCCTGGCATCGTACTCCTTTTTTGCCGCCATAATCAGCATATTGTCCCCGTCAGAGTTCTCCGCACAGGGATCTGCCCCCAACTCCACCAGCTTTTGAATCATAAGGGGATCCATGCGTTTGTTCACGGCCTGCAGAAGCATACATTCTCCGTCCGGGACTGAGGCGTTGATATCAAAGCCCTTGGAGATCAGGTACTTGATAAAATCCGCGTTAGGCTCCTTTTCCCTGTCCATGGAAAACTGCAATGCGTGCAGGCCCAGGCGGATCATGGCCGCTAAGTCGTCATCGTCGTTTAAGTCGATCTTGTCCCAAAAGCCGATCTCCTCCATCTCGGCGGGGGCGCCAAAGCAGTTAGCCGGGTCAGTACGCCAGTTAAAGCAGCATTCTATTTGATTGAAAATTTGATTATACATGGATATTGCCTCCTTCTTCAGTCTTCAGGATTCTGAATCACCTTCTCCAGTTCGGGGTATCCCCACATCAGCCCCTGGAGCCTGGCCTTATATACCATACCATTCATCTCGTCCAGGCTGGCAATCAGCAGGGCCAGTCCCTTCGCCAACTCCTCGCGGATCTCCTTGCTCTCTCCATACTTCGCCGCAAGATCCTCCAGTCCGGCGTAAGCCATCTGCTTTACCTGTACTCCCAGCGCTCTGCCGCATAGACTGCGCAGTTCTCTGGCAACCTGGATAGCGGCTTCTTCATCCGGGATTTCCGAAAGGAAATCCCGTAATGCCTCCATAGTCTTCTCCGCGTCCTGTTCCATGCTCAAATCAACCAATTGCATGGCATGTTCAATCTTCGTACTCATGTTGATGTCCTTCCCTTCCTGCGAAAACAGCGTCAGCGCAGATGAGGATCAAGCTGCAGCAATATCATCCGCGACGGCCGGTCTGATTTCGTAATTTTTAGGAAGGATAACATAGCTGACAGGAGATGTAAAGTATCCTGTCCAAATCAGCGCCTAAATCGGCAAAATCTGTATATTCTGCTGCTCAGTCCGATGCCAGACAGATCTTTGCGATAGTCAAAATCGCAGTAAACCGGTCGTCTTTCTGCTGTGTATAGAGCGTTCCTCCATATTTCTTCGCCGCGTCCCGGACGTTGGATAGGCCAAAGCCGTGGTTTGCTGCGTCCGGCTTGGTTGACAGGAGGCTTTTTCTGCCTGGAGACGGCGGCTCTGCGCAGGTGTTCTCCACCTCCACTGTCAGGAAATGCTCCCTGGCATACAAGGCCACACGAACACACCCTGCCGGACACCGCTCTGCCGCCTCGATGGCATTATCCAGTAAGTTGCCCGCCATGACGATCAGGTCTCTTCCCGGAATGCAGGCCCACTCCGCCGCCTCCACCTCGATATCCATGTGGACGCCGCAACGCTGTGCCAGAGACTCCTTCTCCCAAAGAAGGGCGTTAAGAATGGGATTGGCCGTATAGCGCCGGCCTGTAAGGGTGTCCAGTTCCACCGCCATATCCCTCAGCAGCGCAATGATCTCCTGGTTTCTGCCCGCAGCGGCCAAAGCGCCGATGGATGTCATACAGTTTTTTAAATCGTGGGCGTAGCGTCGGTGCCCTAAGTCAATCTCTTCCAGATGCTGATAATATCTCTGCTGCAGGGCGGTCTGTTGCTCCGTCAACTGCTGTTCCCGGTTTTTTTCACTGATAAAAAACAGCTTGTGTATGGTATAAAAC
>CAMWTF010000289.1 GCA_947177105.1 uncultured Lachnospiraceae bacterium
TCGCGACCTCCGCCTCCCTAAGACGGCGCTCTAACCAAGCTGAGCCACACCCCGTAACGTAGATTATTATACCTCGTCACCCCGAAAAAAGCAAGTACTTTTTTGCAAAATCAAGTGAATTATACATTTTTGTGTAAATCTTTGCTATACTCCCCTAAAACAGGTGAATTTATTGTCTGTTTTGCCCATATGCCAATAAAGGGTAAAGCACTGCTGCCCAATGCATAACCTCAGTCCTTAAGGGCCAGCAGACGCACCAGATAATCCCATACCCGCTGGGTGGAAGAAATACTCAAAGTTTCCTCCGTGGTATGGATGTCATACATATTCGGCCCAAAAGAGATGCCGTCCAAATCCGCGATCTTGGATGCCAGAATACCGCACTCCAATCCCGCATGAATAGCCTCCACTCTGGGCTTCTCCCCGTACATGTCCTCATACAGGGCAATCATCTTATCCCGCAGGGGAGAATCCACCCGGTAGGCCCAGCCCGGATAATCCCCGGTGATCTCGCAGCGTCCCCCGGCCAGGGCTGTCACTGCCTGCACCTTATCAAGCAGCGCCTGCTTGCTGCTCTCCACACAGCTGCGCACGGAGAACTCCGCCGACACTCTGCCGCCGTCCACTCTCAGGATTCCCAGATTCAGGGAAGTCTCCACCAGTCCCTGCACATCAGCGCTCATGGCCTGGACGCCGCAGGGCAGACTGTAGAGATAATTCACCGCCCGCTGTAAATCGCTGCCTGTCAGACAATTTGTGGTCACTGCCCCCTGGGACACCGCCATGACGGATACCTCCGGGTCTTTAGTGGCCAGTTCCCCTTTCAGCGCCGCCTCAAACGCCGCCGCCAGCTGCGTCAGCCGTTCCTCTTCTTCCCTTGCCACTACAATCCGGGCAGTGGTCACCCTGGGAATGGCATTGTCCGCCAGCCCTCCCTCACAGCCGCAAAGCCCTATCTTCACGCTGCCTGCCAGCTTTTGCAGAAGCCTGGCCATCAGCAGGTTGGAGTTGCCCCGCTCCTTGTGGATCTCCGCGCCGGAATGGCCTCCCTGTAAACCGCCCACCGTCAGTTCATAAGCCGTTCCCGACAACTCCCGGCACTTGTCCGACAGGTCCACCAGACAGTTGATTCTCGCGCCCCCGGCACAGCTGGTCAAAAAGATGCCCTCCTCCTCGGAGTCCAGGTTCAACAGCCTGTGGCCCTGCAGCATAGACAGGTCTATGGCCCTTGCGCCATCCATTCCCACTTCCTCGTCCACGGTGATAACCACCTCCAGACGGGGATGTCGCAACGTGTCATCATCCAGCAGGGCCAAGGCATAGGCCACCGCAATACCGTCGTCACCGCCCAAGCTGGTTCCCTCCGCATAGATTCTGTCCCCGTCCACAGCAAGCTTCAGCGGATCTCTGGTCATATCTATGGCAAGCTCCGGCTTATGCACGGCCACCATGTCCATATGTCCCTGCAGAATCAGAGCGGGCTCCTGCTCATAGCCCGGCGTGGCCTCCTTGATGATAATGATATTCTTAACCTCATCCTGGATACACTCAAGTCCCCTCCTGCCTGCAAACTCCGCCAGATAATTGCTGATTGCCTCCACATTGCCCGAACCGTGAGGAATCCCCGCAATACTCTCAAAATATTCAAATACCTTCGCCGGCTCTATTCCCGCTAAAACTCCCATACCCTTTTACACTCCTTTTATTCATTCTGCAATACTGGGTTGCAATGACCTTACCCTACCTTATATCCTGTCCCCCACACCACCTTCAGATACCTGGGCTCCTTGGGGTTTCTCTCGATCTTCTCCCGTATATGGCGGATATGCACGGCAATGGTATTGTCGGCGCCGATGGCCTGCATATGCCATATGGCTTCATAAATCTGGGCGATAGACAATACCCTTCCCCTCTCCTGCACCAGCAGCTTTAATATCTTGTACTCAATGGGGGTCAGCCTTACCTCTTTATGGTCCACGAAAACCTGCCTGGTATTGTCATCGATAACCAGATCGTCAACCTGATAGATTTTGTCTATATTGGCGCACATGTTCACAAGCTGGGTATAGCGGCGCAGCTGGGACTTGATCCGGGCCAGCAGTTCCAGTGGGTTACACCCACTCACCACATAATCGTCCGCTCCCGCGTTCAGCGCCAGGATCTTACTGGTCTCGTCGTCACGGGCGGAAACCACTATGATGGGCAGACTACTCATCTGCCGGATCTGCTGCAGCGTTTCCAACCCTTCCGTAATATCCTGATCCTTATCCGACCATACCACGTCGGTTATCAAGAGATGAATTTGCTCTGCAGCCACGATCTGGCGCAGCTGCTTCCTGCTCTCCGCCACCAGCAGCCGGATATTCTCGCCTCTCAGAAGCGGCCGCAGGGACGCTGTAATCTTCGTATTGTTATTGTAGATCACAACTTTTTTGTCCATAAGTCTATCATTCCTTTCTACCTAAAGTTCCGCATATATACAAAAGCTTTGTCATTCACCTGCTGCATACACTCCCAGATCCATGGACTGCAGCACGGCGTAGGCTTCTTCCTGGGTATATCCCCGAAAACCCACCAGCAAATCCCATCCATACAGGGAAATTGCGCATTCTATGTTGCTGACATCACTGCCATCTATAATATCGATCACCTTGTAGGTATATCCCTGGGATGTGGTATAATTGCGCTCGTTGGCAGCCTCCCCCGCATAGGCGCTGGATGAGGCATATGCCTGACTCTCCCGGTGATCCATCTGCATGATGGAAAAAATCCTCTCCTGCGAATCCTGGAAACAGATATACAGTTGATTTCCCATAACATGGATATTCTGCTTTGCCACATCTTTGCCCAAAAGCTGCATATCCGGTATCGGCACTACAACTGTGTTTTCCTCCCGAAAAGCATCCAGAGAATCATACTCCTTGATCTCCATCTCATATACTATGCATTCTGCTTCAGCCTCCTTTGGCACCTGCCCTGACGGATCCTCGGCCAACGCCAAAGGCTGTCCTGTATCTCCCACTCCTTCCATCCCATCTTCGCTTTCTGTGACCCGCCATTTCTCACCGGTGATGGAAAAGCCGTTATTCCTCACCTGGATGAAGCTGCTGCCGTAATTCATGGCGGTAACCACACCGCCCAGCAGCAAAAACAATGCCGCGGCCGAAGCCGTAGACATGATCACACGCCTTCTTCGGGCTTTTTGCAGCTTGTGATGATGGATCTCATCAGACACCCGCTCTATATCCAGGTGAAATGTCCCCACACGATCCATTTCCCTCTGATACTCTTCTCTGAAGCTACGCAAAGTCGTATTCCTCCTTCAGGTTTTTTTTCAAGATCTCCCTGCCTCTGGTCAGCTGGGAAGTCACCGTGGATACCTTCCTCTCCAGTATCACCGCAATCTCCTTCACCGACAATTCCTCATAGTAAAACAAATGGATCACATCCCGGTATGTGGCAGGCAGTTTCCACACTGCTTCCAACACTGCTTTGGCCTTCTCCTTGTCCAGAAACGCCTCCTCCGGGCCACGCTCCTTTGTCTCCTGATCCTCCCCTGCACAAATCTGCTCCGGATCCGAAACCTCACTGCGGCGACGGTGAAAACTGCTGCGCCACATTTTGCTGCAGCCGTTTAGAGTGACTCTGATCAACCATGCCTTCTCATATTCCTCGTCTTCAAATTCCCGTGAAGCCTTGAAATACTGGTAGAAAGTCTCCTGTACAATGTCCTCCGCATCCGCCCTGTTTCCCATCCTGGCATATGCGATCTTGAAAAGCATATCGCTGTAGCTGTCAATCTTTTCCTGTAGCTTCCCCTGTATTCTAGTTGTGTCCTGTATCATGATTGTATCCATCTCAAGCAACCTGCTTCTACTTAGTAATATCCTCCAGAGATCAATTTACTGCAAATTTTTTTTAAATTTTTAAATAAAATGACCCGCTAACTATAAGAC
>CAMWTF010000290.1 GCA_947177105.1 uncultured Lachnospiraceae bacterium
TTTAATATGGATTCCTCCTGCTCCGCAAGCCTCTTCTCCAGTTTCTCGTCCACTTTCTTTAATATGGATTCCTCCTGCTCCGCAAGCCTCTTCTCCAGTTTCTCGTCCACTTGCCTTAGTATGGATTCCTCTGACTTTCCTACGACAGATTCCATTATACTCTTTATAATATCTAAGTCCCTTTGCTCTAACATTTCTCTTGTTCTCCTTCCATAATATACACTTACTATTGTCTCTCTCTATGCTCCTATGTTTCCCGTCGTCTATTCATCTACATGCCCTCCTGTTTGTGCCGCAGGAAGTAAAAAGATGCCGACAAGAAATACACCTCACCCCCGCTTATATAGAATTGTTAATTGGGTAATTAAAGCAGGATTTCTTAATAGAACATAGAAGTTCGTAAGACGCACACTTGTGCTTAATGGGACTATTGTCCAGGAAATCTTATGCTTTCTGGAAATAGAATATCATGAATCCTGTTATTTAGCAAGTCCTATTTTACATTTTTCACTAAACCCTCTACATGCATATCGCTGGCTTTGCCTGCGATATTGCACCAATCAGTATTTGGATGTGCAACGTCCAAACTTACCTCTTTCCTGCATATCGCAGGCTGGCCTGCGATACTGCGTTAATGCGTATTTGGAAGTTTTACTTCCAAACTTTTCGACCTAAAAAACGTGAGCAGAACTTATTTCCCTGCTCACGCTTTTTGCTATATATTTCCGTCACACGTTCCGGTACAGTTCCAGGATATGCGCCCTGGCCTGCTGGTTGTTTTCTGGCTTGGTGTCCTCCAGGGTCACATGGATATAGGGCTTGCGCTCCTTGATAAACTTCAGCACCGCCTCATATTTCATCATGCCCAGCCCGCAGCCCATGGACTCCAATTTGCCATCCTTGGGCATGAAATCCTTCAAATGCACCATGGCCACATCCGGTCCCAGCACATTGATGGCCTCCTCCACAATGGCCTTCTGCTCCTGGTAATTGCAAAAATCCAGTAAATTGACAGGATCTAAAATAATCTGTAGGTTGGGGGAAGCAATCTCGTCCAACACCTGCCTGGCCCGCTTGGGGCTGTACACAATATGTCTCCACACCGGTTCAATGGCCACCACTACGCCCATCTGCTCCGCATACTTGACGATAGGACGCAGGTTGGCAATAAAGGTCCGCAGCGCCTCCTCCCCGTGACACTCCGGCACAAAGCTGTAAGTCTCATTGGGGGCCCCGGTTTCCGTGCCCACCACACCGCAGCCCAGCCAGGACGCAAAGCGGATATGGGCCATATATCTGTTCATGGTCTTGCGCAGCTGCTCCTGATTGGGGTTAGCCAGGTTCAGATAACAGCCCAGCACAGCGATATCCACCTGGTTGCGGGCAAACACATTTTTAATATACATGGCAAGCCCGGGAGTCAACGCCTCGTCGGTGGTGGGAAACTCCTTGATCACCTTGGCAAGGGCCAGGTGCCCACAGGCAAAACCCAGATTATGCACATCTGCGATACGATCCTCAAAGGGAAGCGCCTTTGTGTCATGTAGACGAATTCCTAACTGCATCTCATTATCCTCCTATTTTAGTTCCGCATATACCCTACCATCACACATATCCGGTGATGATGACTGGGTGCTTTGGCCCCCAGTCATCATCAGTGTTCTGTCCGGGTATATGCTGTTTTTAAGTTCCGCATATACCCTGCCATCACACATATCCGGTGATGATGACTGGGTGCTTTGGCCCTCAGTCATCATCAGTGTTCTGTCCGGGTATATGCTGTTTTTAAGTTCCGCATATACCCCGCCATCACACATATCCGGTGATGATGACTGGGCGCTTTGGCCCCCAGTCATCATCAGTGTTCTGTCCGGGTATATGCTGTTTCTAAGTTCCGCGACATCTCTTCCTCGCTCTCCGCAAACAACGCCCGTGCGACTCTCTGCACCTCCGCAATGGGAAACGCTTCCATCTCCTTGCGGCATGAACTCACCTTTCGCGTAAATCCTTCCGCTATTCTGGCGGCGGCCCGGGAATGTCCGTTTTCTTTTCCGGAGCCGTCTGCCTCCCAGAGAAACTTTTGCAAGAGATTCCTCTGGCTGGAATATATCAGTTCTACCAGTTTAGCCCTGTATTCCAGGTCCTCCGATGGCATATTCTCAAACCGGGCCATATCCATGGCATGCTGTGCCTCATGCTTCAGCAGGGAAACTTTAAAGCTTTCCCCCTCCAGGTCGTAAGATTCTTTCACACAGTTGATCATGCCATCGCCGTCCGTCCAGCCCCCTGTACCGGTCTCCCCGAAGGAGATATAATCCAGCCAGCTTCTTGTTATAAAGCCGTCCAGTAGATTTACCGTATACCCCGCAGCGCCTCCCGGCAATTCCACCTCATAGGACCGGGCCTCCGTCACCCTCCATATGTATGGGCCATAGAAGCCGCCGGTCTTTCCTCCCAGAAAATGAAATCCTCTGTGGGCAAACGCATTTTTGACCTGCTCCTCCGTCTCATCCATGTCCGCATCAGCTATTCCCAAAAACGCCGTAAGCCTTTCCCTCATATGCTCCGCGGCCTTTTCTTTCTCCATGCCGAGGTAGAAGACATCCCTGTAATACTTCTGATAGCAGACGAGCAGGCCGCTTAAATAACTGTCCTCCTCAAAGGTCAGGTACTTCTCTTCCTCAAACCTGGAAAAATACTTGTCACAAAGCGCCTTCTTCGCGGGAAATTGCTGCAGGTATTTTATGGCCTCCCGTAAATTTCCTTGTATGAGAAGTCCATGATAAATATTTTCGTCATATTCCAACGGCATCCTTTTTTTCCTTTTCACACCGCACGTTTATTTTTTCCATGTGCCTTTCTCCGGCAAAGTTTTGCGGTCTGTTCACTGCCGCGTTTCCAGGTCATCCACACCCTCTGTCTCCAAAGCCTCGCCGTCCTGGCCGTTGACGGTCACACGCTCCATCACCAGATGCTTTACATTGCGGACAAACATGCCCCGCCTGCTGCTCTTCTCCACACCCTCGGACATAGCGGGGGCATCACACTTGGGATTCTCGGCATAGCTGACAGAGATATCCTTCATCACAATCTCCTGGATCTTCTGCTCCGGCAGGCCGTCGAAGTAAGCCGCCGCCACATGGCAGTTGGCACAGTCCATATTCTCAAAGGTCAGCCTGCCGATGACGGGAGTCCTCTCGTCCACCGGGTAAGGATCACGGGACTGCACATACCGGGTCTTGCCGTCCGGGTCGCAGAAATAGAACGCATTGATCACCAGCGGCGTCATCACATGATCCAACGTCAGGTTGCGGAAGGTGATATTGTCCAGAACCGCATCCTTTCCTCTGCCCCGCCTGGTCTTAATCCGAAGCCCCCGGTCCGTGTGCCGGAAAACGCAGTCCTCCACTGTCAGGTTCACCACACCTCCTGCCATCTCGCTGCCCAGGGTCACGGCCCCATGACCGTTCTCCATCAGACACTGGCGGACATGGATATTCTCGGAAGGAGTCTTATACTTTCTGCCCATATAGATCTTGCCGGATTTGACAGCGATGCAGTCATCCCCCAGGGAAAAGCGCACACCCAGAATTTCCACATCCTTGCAGGATTCGGGGTCCAGGCCGTCGGTGTTGGGGGAGTCCGCCGGATTCTCCACCGCCAGATCCAAAAAACGCAGCTGATTGCTGAAATAAGGGTGCAGCGTCCAGGAAGGGGAATTGCAGAACTTCACGCCCTGCAGGGTGATCTCCCGGCAATGGCTGATAAAGAACAGCCTGGGCCGGAAAGCCCCCCGCATGACCTTGGGATTGTTCCACCAGTTCTCCTTGGAGGCATTGCCGTTGATGATACCCCGGCCATAGATCACCACATCCTCCACATTTACACCGCAGATAATGCCTGTGAACATGGGCAGGGGATTTCCCTCCCAGGTGCCCAGATTGTACT
>CAMWTF010000291.1 GCA_947177105.1 uncultured Lachnospiraceae bacterium
ATATAGGCATTGAAAAATATTCCAGTGTATTGCTACGGGCTATCCAGAAGATGGAAGAGGAGGAGCTGCCCAATTTGAAATTCATCCGCATGGACGCAGAGGAGATTACGGAGGTGTTCGCTCCCGGTGAGGTGGACCGCATTTACCTGAATTTCTCTGATCCCTGGCCCAAGGACAGACATGCCAAGCGCAGGCTTCCGTCCAGGCAGTTTCTGGCCAGGTACGATGAGATTCTGGAGACGCAGGGGCTGCTGGAGTTTAAAACGGACAACCGGGAACTGTTTGACTTTGCGGTGGAGGAGCTTGCTCCCGCAGGCTGGAAGGCCCATGCGATCACCTATGACCTGCATAAGAACGAGGCGCTGATGGAGGGCAATGTGATGACGGAGTATGAGGAAAAATTTTCCGCCATGGGCAACCCCATCTATAAATATATTATATATCGGGAAAAATAAAAAAGCAGAACCCGCGGAACTTGCGAAACTTAAAAACAGCAAGTTCCCTGCCTGTACACTGATGGATATCGGGACGCCAGAAGCGGCCGGATATCCATCACCAAAATTGTGTGCAGGCAGGGAACATGCGGAACTTAAAATAGGAGGTCAAAAATATGAAGTTTACAGCAGAAAATTTTGAGAAAGAAGTATTGCAGGCACAGGGAACAGTACTGGTGGATTTCTATGCGGACTGGTGCGGCCCCTGTAAGATGATGGCTCCGCTTGTGGAGCGCATGGCTGAAAAATACCAGGGCCAGATCAAGATCGGCAAACTGAATGTAGAGGAGGCCATGGAGATTTCCGACCGATATCATGTGAGGAACATTCCCACTTTTATTTTCTTCCAGAACGGGGAACCGGCAGCTACCTATGTGGGAGGAATGTCCGCCGCGGATCTGGAGGAGAAGATCAAGGCGTATATCTGAGTGCTCCGTCTCCGAAGTTTCTATGCGGACAGAGAATTTTCCATATATTTTCGCATGGGATTTCAAAATGGAACGCTGGGTTGGGACACTGCCATGAACGTTCAGACGAGTGGATTCGATAAAATGCGGCAATAAAATATCATATCCAGGGGGATGGAAATGAAAATCTTAGAGGATAAACGTCTGCTGGTCTATGAGGGCAGGCGTACTTTACTGGCGATGGCAGGGGCGGCGATCTATGCCTTGGGAACCAATCTCTTTATTGTGCCCTCGGGCTTATACAGCAGCGGCGTCATGGGCCTGTGCCAGGTGGTCCGTACGCTGCTGGTGGAATATATGCACCTTCCCATCGGTAATGTGGACATTGCCGGTATTATATATTATATTATCAACATACCGATTTTTGTAATTGGCTATCAGAAAATGGGCAAGAAATTCCTGCTGAAGACGCTGATTTGTGTTACAGTAATGTCAGGCGGCATGGCCGTCATACCCGTTACCCAGATTGTGGAGGACACCATGCTGGCTGGTGTCATCGGCGGCATTATCTGCGGCGCAGGCGTGGGCATATTGCTGCGCATGGGGGCTTCAGGCGGCGGTATGGATATCGTAGGCGTGATTCTGGTGAAGTGGAGACAGGACTTCAGCGTGGGCAGGGTCAATCTGATGATGAATCTGGCGCTGTACAGCGCCTGCCTGTTCCTCTTTGACGTGGAGACAGCTCTGTATTCCGTGATCAATGCGGCGGTGTACTCTGTGGCCATTGACAAACTCCATGCCCAGAACATCAATGTGGAGGTGAACGTGATCACCAAGATCAGTTCTCAGGAACTGGAGAGGGAAGTGTTCTCGGAGTTGGGGCGGGGCATCACCAAGTGGAAAACCATGGGCGCCTATACCCATGAGGAATCCCACATTCTCTACATCATGATGTCCAAATACGAGGTACATCAACTCAAGAATATAGTCCATAAATACGATCCCCAGGCGTTTATCGTGATCAATGAGGGGGTTCATGTGGAGGGAAATTACCTGAAGAAACTATAAGAAATACAATAAATACGATAACCGTCAAAGAGACACCGGGGACGATGCCAGGGTGTCTCTTTTTTATGCCACAAAAACTTCTCCTGATTTTTGAAGGGTTGATTCTCAGTTGTGGTACAGTCCGTTGGACTCATATTCCGGCTCGCAGGTCAGATTCACTCCCAGCTTTCTCAGCACATTCTTGTCCACCTGGGAAAGGATCACGCTGGTATGCACCTCGGAGCCCTGCAGATTGTGGAGCTGACGGACAGCTCGTCCGGCAGTTTCGTCTGTGGAGGCACAGATGGACAGGGCAATAAGGATCTCATCGGTGTGCAGACGGGGATTGCGGTTGCCCAGGTGTTTTGTCTTCAGCTCCTGAATAGGGCCGATGGTGTTGGGGGATATCAGCTGCACCTCATCAGGGATATCGGCCAGCACTTTCAGCGCATTCAGCAGCATGGCGGAGGAAGCTCCCAGAAGCTCGCTGGTCTTGCCGGTGATGATTCGGCCGTCCGGCAGCTGGATGGCGGCGGCAGGCTTGCCCGTGGCGGCTGCCTTAACCTTGGCGGCGCTGACCACCGGGCGGTCGTCCACCGTGATACCGGCCTGCTTCATCAACAGTTCCAGCTTCAGAATCTGCTCGTCGTCCGCACTGCCCTGGCGCTTTTCGCACATGGTGTTGTAGTACCTGCGGATAATCTCCTGGCAGGAAGCTTCCCGACAGGCTTCATCATCCACGATACACAAACCTGCCATGTTCACCCCCATGTCGGTGGGGGATTTGTAGGGGGATTTTCCCATGATCTTCTCAAACATGGCGCTGAGCACCGGAAAGATCTCCACATCCCGGTTGTAGTTGATAGTGGTCTCTCCATAGGCTTCAAGATGAAAAGGATCAATCATATTCACATCATTCAGATCGGCGGTTGCCGCCTCATAGGCCAGATTCACAGGGTGCTTTAAAGCCAGATTCCATATGGGAAAGGTTTCGTATTTGGCATATCCGGCCTTGATGCCCCTCTTGTGCTCATGGTACAGCTGGGACAGGCAGGTGGCCATCTTGCCGCTGCCGGGGCCGGGGGCGGTGACCACCACCAGTTCCCGGGAAGTCTCTATATACTCATTGCGCCCGTAGCCCTCGTCGCTGACGATCAGCGGGATGTTGGAGGGATAGCCGGGAATAGAGTAATGGCGATACACCTTCATGCCCAGGGACTCCAGCTTTTTCTGGTATGCCACGACGCCGGGCTGCTCCGCGAAGCGGGTCAGGCACACGCTGCCCACATACAGACCGTAGCCCCGGAAGGCGTCAATGAGACGCAGCACGTCCACGTCGTAGGTGATGCCCAGATCCGAGCGTACCTTATTTTTTTCGATATCCGCCGCATTGATGACAATGACGATCTCCGCATGATCCCGCAGCTGTGCCAACATATTGATCTTGCTGTCGGGCTTAAAGCCGGGCAGCACCCGGGACGCATGATTGTCGTCGAAGAGTTTGCCCCCAAATTCCAGGTAGAGTTTTCCTCCAAAAGCAGCGATCCGCTCCTTGATTTTTTCTGACTGCATTTTTAGATATTTGTCGTGATCGAAACCGATTTTACTCATTTGGTTCGTATACCTCCCTAAAAGTTGTGTTTTATAAAAAAGTACAAAGGTCTTGGCGTATTTTACCTGATAATAGATGGGGTCCATATTGCCGAATTTATAATATTTTACAAAAAAAGGGTGGTAAAATCAAGATATACATACCAAAATCAAAAGTTTTTGAGATATTCGGGCAAAGAGGGCTGCCTGGATGTAATTTCGAGGACTTATGAATCAAAGGTGTTGACATTATTTGTATATAGAGATATCCTAAAAATGGAAAGATAATAAATTAATTGAATTATAGGGTTTACATATATGTTGTAAATCGATGTTGACAACAGCGCAAGGAGAAGCATATGCCGGTAATCGTGACGCTAAAAAGAGTTGCTGCAATGGGACGT
>CAMWTF010000292.1 GCA_947177105.1 uncultured Lachnospiraceae bacterium
TCTTATTGGTAATAGGGACAGCCTGTTCTACCTGATGTTTAACTCTCAGGAGGAAAATTAAACGCTCTCCGGGATCGGGCGATGCGCTTGCTGGGGCGGACTCTCGCGGCCTTCTCCCCCGACTGGGCAGTATTGTGCCAGGGTCTTGAAAACGGAAATGTTTTCGGCTCTGGCCTTTTTAATTAATTTTAAAATGTCGGTTGACAAAAAGTATTATTTGTATTACTATATATAATACAAATAATACTTAAAGAGAGGTGACGCGACATGATCATCAGTCTGGATACCGGCAGCAGCATACCCATCTATGTACAGCTGCGCAATCAGATTGTTACGGGCATCGGCAAGGGGGAATTGAAGGAAGGAGAGCGTCTGCCTACGGTGCGGCAGCTGGCGGAGGATGCAGGGGTCAACACCATGACCGTGAATAAAACCTACCAGCTGCTGAAAATGGAGGGCTTTATTACCATTGATCGACGCAGGGGGGCTACCGTATCGCCGGTGCGGCAATGGGATGAGAAGTACAGGGAAAAACTGGAGGCGGAGCTGGAGCTGCTGTCTGCGGAGGCCAGGATGAAAGGGATGGATCGGACGGAATTTCTGAAACTGTGCGAGCGGGTTTTTGCCGGAATGCACCCGGCTGGACCGGTGTCCTCCTGAAATACATCAGAAAGCATTGTACCTGGGGGCCGGCAGGGAATATGAGAAACTCTAATAAAAGAGGTGAAATTATGGGAATATTTCTATTTTTAATTTTTTTGTTTTGTGATTTAATTACATGCCTGCTCATTAAACACGCCTATCACCAGAATTTTGTCTTTCAAAACGGGATGCTGCTGGGAGTTCATATTCCGAAGGAGCAGGTGAGGCACCCGCAGGTGGAGACGCTGTGCGGGCAGAGCAAGCGGCGCTGGAATTTGTATCAGAATATTCATATCATTCTGGGAAGCCTGATTTGCCTGATCAGTTTTTTCAGTCCAAAGTGGATGATGCTGATCTGGATATTCTGGTTTCTGGCATACCTGGCGGGTACGGAGATTCTGATGACGATGCCTATACGCAGTATGTACCGGCTCAAGCAGGAGCAGGGCTGGATAAGGGAAAAGTCCCGCAGGACGGTGTATATTGACACAAAGCTTTCGGCGATGTCTGAGCGAATGGCTTCCAGGGCACTTTGGCATCTGCTTTTTCTGGCGGCGGAATTGGCGGCGACAGTGGCACTGCATGTACATTTGCAGGGGCAAAACGGGCAGGCAGGTCCGGAGATACTGATGCTGGGCGGCGCGGCCATGACGGTGACGCTTCTGATCTGGGCAATGCGTCTGTACCTGGTGGAGAAACGCAATGTGGTATACAGCCAAAACAGCAAGATCAATATAGCGGTCAATGGGCTGGTGAAGCGAACCTGGGCCAGAGCATTCCTGGGGGCTGACGGGTGGAACTGCGCCGCCTGGCTGTACCTGGCTCTGCGCTGGTTCCTGGCAGGAAATCCCGGCAAAGGGGACTGGTTTGTCTATGCGCTGTTACAGCTGGCGGCCGCCTTTGCCGTCCTACTGCCCTGGGGCAGCGCCATTCAGAAAAAGAGAGAACTTCTGGCAGCGGATGATCAGCCAGTGGAAGTGGATGACGACGAGTACTGGAAAAACGGATGGTATGAGAATCCCCAGGACCCTCACCTGCTGGTGCAGAACAGGTTTTGCGACACCAATTATACCTTTAATATGGCCCGACCTGCGGCCAGATGGATCAATAGGGGGATCACACTTCTGCTGGTGGGATGCCTGGGCTGGGCAGCGTGGATGGTGATTGAGAGGCTATGATGATATGATGATGACTTTTGATTTTATATTTGCAGCACAGCGTGACATAATCCTCATGAAACAATTGAGAGAAGCCATACAGAGCGGCTCTGATGTGGAGATTTGTACAGATATCCACAGAATCCATTTTGACCCTCACAGAAAGGCAGTGGAGATCAGGCCCTGTTCAGAGACAAGCGCGTTCCATCATAAAATTGTGCCCAAGGAAGTTAAATATGAAGCTTTTGTAAAAATGTTAGATTTGGACTGGGAGAATCTTGCGCCTGATGATATAATGGACATAGATTTTTGAAGCAGACATGCGCAGGAAACAGAGCAGCTTATAACAGCATATCCCGGACGGTACACTGATTCGTATAGGGACGGCAGAGCGGCCTTATATGAATCACCAGATCTGTGTGCCGGCAGGGGATATGCGGAACTCTGATAAGAGGAAGTCATTCATGAAATGGAAACCAAAAACAGTAGACTACAAACTTAGCCCCTATACAGGGCTGACCCGTGACAGCTGGCTGGAGGCGGCGGAGTATATGCTGGAGGGTATCTTCCGGCATATACGGCACTTTGAGGACCCGGTGGTGGTGCCCCGGCAGGAGACAAAAATCACCTATCCCCATCTGCTGGACCCGCCCCAGGCTCAGCGCAGCCAGCGGTCGGCGGAGATCTTCGAAGGGCTGACAAGGTCCTTTTTCATTGCGGCGCCGCTGGTGGCCAACCGGCCGGAGGCAAAGGTCTGCGGGTATTCCCTGGCGGAGTATTACAAGTACCAGGTGCTGCGCTCCTGCACAAAGCTGCGGCCTCTGTACAATGCCGCCGGGGAGGATGAGAGCTATGTGGGCACCTATGAGGAGTTGCAGGCTATCAACCACACGGAGGATCCATACAGCTGCTATCAGCAGACCGTGGAGACCTGCGCCCTGGTGATCTGTCTGTGGATCAGCCGGGCGCAGATCTGGGATACCTATACCAGAGAGGAGAAAGACGCCATAGCCGCCTTTCTGACCAGCTATGCCCATCATGCCACCGTGCCCCAGAACTGGCGCCTGTTCAATATGCTGGACATGGCTTTCCTGCATATGGAAGGCTATCCCATCGACGAGGCCATCATGCGGGAGCATACCCAGGCCATTCTGAATTATTATGCGGGAGACGGCTGGTATCGGGACGGACACTCTTTTGACTACTATTCCTGCTGGGCCTTCAATATGTATGCGCCCTTGTGGAACCTGTGGTACGGCTATGAGCATATGCCCTATGTGGCGGCGCAGTTTGAGACTCATTCCAATGAACTGATGAAAACCTACGGAGATTTCTTTGACCGGGACGGCTGGACCAATATGTGGGGCCGCAGCAATATATACCGCTTTGCGGCGGTGAGCGCTTTTGACGGCAATCTGCTGATGCCGGGAGGCCAGGCGGACCCGGGCAGGGCCAGGAGAATTGCCTCCGGATCGCTGCTGCAGTTTCTCTCCAGGGAAGACTTTCTGCAAAACGGGATTCCCACGCTGGGCTTTTACAGGCAGTTTTCGCCTCTGGTGCAGGGTTATTCCTGTGCGGAGTCTCCCTTCTGGCTGGGGAAGGCTTTTCTGTGCCTACATCTGCCGCCGGAGCATCCCTTTTGGACAGAGCGGGAGAACAACGGCACCTGGGAGCAGCTGGCCAGTGGGCAGGTGAAGGAAACCATTCTGGACGGTCCTGCCCTGTGCTTTTCCAACCATGAGGCCAATGGGGAGACCATCCTGCGCAGTGGAAAAGTGGTGAAAAACCGGGGGGATCTCCATGGCATGTGGAACTATTCCAAGCTATGCTACAATACAAAGTATCCTTGGGAGGCAACTCCGAAATCTGTCTCCGAGCAGCAGTTAAAATCGCTTCCAGAGCAGAGTCTGGACCAGCAAGCAGAGTCGGTTCCAGAGCAGAGTTTGGACCAGCAAGCAGAGTTGGTTCCAGAGCAGAGTCTGGACCAGCAAGCAGAGTCGCTTCCAGAACAGAGTTTGGACCAGCAAGAAGAGTCGGTTCAAGAGCAGAACTTTAAGCGGCACTCGGAACCGATTCCTGACCAGGCCCTGGAGGCTCAGCAATATGTGCTGCAAACC
>CAMWTF010000293.1 GCA_947177105.1 uncultured Lachnospiraceae bacterium
ACGGCATACGCGCGCCTGCCTAGTCTCGTGGGCTCGGCGTTGTGTATAAGACACAGGTCCCTGAGTGCCTTTCAACTCTCATTGAGATTATCGCCCTTGCGGGGGATACCCGGCTGGGGGGAGACGATATTGACCGGGCCATCGCGGAACATTTCTGCCGGGTCCACTCCCTGCATTTTGAGACGCTGCCCGCAAGACAGCAGGAGGCGCTGCTCTATCAGGCGGAGGCCGCCAAGAAAGCCCTTTCTCAGGCGGAGGCCCCGGAGAGAAGCTTTTCATGGCCCCAGGCAGAGGAGCAGGGGGGCGAAACCTGGAAATGCAGAGTGCCCAGGCTTCGCCTGACGCTGGAGCGGACTTATGAGACGGAGCTGTCCAAGGAGCTTCTGCGGGAGATCTGCCAGCCCTATCTGGAGCGGATAAAATCAGTGATTGCGCGGGCTGTCCGTGACAGTCATGTGACCCCGGACAGGCTGGATGATGTGGTGCTGGTGGGAGGTTCCGCACGGCTGGCGGTGTTGGGAGATTATCTGGAGGAGTTGATGGGAAGGCGCCCCGTGGTGGCGGCTAACCCGGACTGTATAGTGGCGGAGGGTGCGGGGATCTGTGCGGGCATCAAGAGCCGCCGGGAGGAACTCAGGGACATAGTGATGACGGATGTATGTCCGTTCTCTCTGGGCATTGCAGTGTGCAATGACGCAAGAGATCAGAATCCCCATATGGCAACCATGATTGCAAGAAGCAGTATGCTTCCCGTGAGCCGCAGTGAAACCTTTTATACGCTGAGCGACAAACAGACGCATATCAGGCTGAGGATCTATCAGGGAGAGGGCTATTATGCATCGGAAAACCGGCAGCTGGGCGAACTTACTGTGAGAGTGCCCGCGGGCCCTGCCGGAAAGCATTCCGCTTTTGTGACCTTTGCCTATGATATCAATGGCATTCTGCATGTGGATGCGGAGAGCAGCGGCGGAGACAGGCGGGAGACGGTTATTATGAATCCCCATGTGCAGCTCTCCGAGGAGGAACTGCAGGAGAAGGTGGAGGAGCTTAAAAGGCTGCGCTTTGTGGCAGGAGGCAGTGAGGAGGATCATCTCCTGATGGCAAAAGCGGAGCGGTTATATGAGGAGCTGCTTGGCTGGGAGCGGGAGGAAGCGGCCCGGATTCTGGACGCATACAGGCAGGCTGTCAGCGAGGGGAGTCCGATTGAACTCAAAAAGATCAGAAGCTATGCGCGAAAGCGGCTGAATGAACTGGAACATGGATGGGACGATATTTTCGGGGGGAGCAAGGAAAGTTTGAATGTATAACATTCAGATACGCATTAAGGGATATCACAGACACAGCTGGCAATATTCATGGAGAGAAAAGCAGGCTGCACAGGGAGGCGGCAGAAAATTATGAATTGGATATGGGAGATTTTGCAGATAGAGCCCACAGGCGATGAGGGGATTATCAAGAGAGCATATGCGTCTCTGGCGAGAAAATATAACCCGGAGGAACAGCCCCGGGAGTTTTTGAAGGTCAGGGAGGCTTATGAAGCGGCGCTTGCCTATGCCCGGCAAGATACAGAGGGCGGAGATGAAGCATCAAAACGGATGACAGCAGGCCCCAAGGGCGATGAGAGGCAAAGCGGTGAAGAGGCGGCAGACCAGGGTGAGAGCAGGGCAGCAGGTTCAAAGGATGTTTCTTATCAGGGTTTCAGATGGGATTTTACGGAGGAGAATCCTTTCCGGGAGGGGGAGGGAATAAGGGGTTTCCGGGAACTCTATACCGGTAAGAGGAGGCGGGACAGGGCCGCATGGTCGGATTATTTTCTGTCGGAGGTTTTTCTGGAGGGATATCGGGAAAAGGCATTTGCGGAGCTGATGCTGGAGGTGGTTCGGGAGAATCAGTCCGCTTATCCTCCCGGCCAGGAATTTCAGACGGAGCTGTATATAGCCTATGGTCTGCAGGGCCGCAAAGCGGAGGATGGAATACAGATCCAGATAGAGCAGAATGCTGTTTTTGACGGTATTGACGCAATAAGGGAGATTGCCATGATGGGGCCTGCCATTACCCGCTTTAAGGGAAATGATCCGGCTATGATGGCAGGATTTCGGGACTATCGGGAGCTGCTGGCGCTTGCCCTGGGAGGCTGGGACGACAGGGCCATGCTCCGCCTGGGAAAGATTGTGGACCAATATCTGCCTCACCATATCTCGGATAAGCCTATTCGGGATTCCTGGCAGTATGAGCTGTCACAGCGCCATCCCAAGTCCTTAAAGCTGCTTACGCATTTCTTTTCCGGGCGAAAGCTTCCGGACAGGGTATATAGAGTGCCCTGGAATCATCTGCATCTGGAGAGCGCCACCATGGGCAGAGATAAGCTGTGGTACGGATGTCTGCGTGAGGCCGTCATAGATCGGCTGGGGGAGAAGTCCAGAGTCAATTACGCGCAGTTCCTGCAGGAGATTGAAAGTACCTACTATAATGCCAGCGAAGGGGAAACGGCAGAGGATCGTATGGAGGTGGATGCGCTCTTTGAGCGGGAGGATATGCGGCAGGCCCTGCAGGATGAGGCTTTTGTGGAGGAGCGCGTTCTCCCGTATTGGTGTACAAGGAAAAAGGGGAGATACTTTTTGCAAAAGCTGCGGGAGTATTACAGTATCCACCGGGATGCCCCCTTTGCTAAAAAGGTATTGGAAGAGATTGACCTGACGGTGGAATACCAAATGATACAGGAGAAATTTCAGGAGGATATGCAGGCTCCGCTGCGCAGGGGCGTGTTTGACTTCCATGAAAGGCCCTGGCTTCGCTACTACCTGAATGTGGCATTCCATATGGCCCAGGGGGAAACCTGGTCTTTGCCGAAATATCTGGGCTGGTACATGCCTTATTCGCCGAAATGGGGAAAGAGGCTGGTGGACCCCAGAGAGGGCGGTTTTGATGCGGAACATCCCATAGGGATCCGGTTTGGGGAAAATGTGCTCTATATTCGCTTTCATCCCCGGCACATAGAATATTTGTGGGGGGAGGAGGGAAGTCCCCTGGTTCCTCCTTTTCCAGGTGAGGAGCTGGCAAAGATTGCGGACGACGGGATGTTCTGGCTGCTGGTGCCCATAGCTGCCGCGGGTTTTGAGGCCCGTCAGGGAATCTATGAGGAACTGACAAGGCGGCTGTCCGTGCTGCCGGTGGAACAGAAGAGCGTCCCTGTCATTGCGGACTGTATAACGGGCCGTATCTGCCGCTTTGCGGAGGACAATGTACCTGTCTGCACACTATATCAGGAGAAAGAGGCAGAGGAGCGGATCCGGCTGTTTGGCTGTGATGTCTATGGAAACGGTGCGCTGGCTCTCTATGAGGAGACGGAGGATCAGCAGATTTTGCTGCCGGGCGGTATGTATAACGCGCCCAGCGTGGAGAGCGCCGTGCAGATGGGGCAAAGGCTGCTGAGGGAGCTTTTGGCGGACAAGGCACTGGAGCTCTATATGGAACTGCTGCCGGAGCGGATATTGGTTCGCAACCAGTGGAATTCTCCCTCTGTTCTGGAGGGGGAACAGGTGACGAAGGAGGCGGTGGAAGAGCTGTTCGCGAAATACTTTGGGGATCAGGCCAACCGTCTGGAACTGGTCTGGGGACCAAGAAGGCTTCTCTTCCTAAAACAAAAACAGCAATATGCCTGTTTCTATTTTGACCATCAGAACCAGAACTGGTATGCTTTGGTGAGTATGCCGGAGGTCTATGCGGTGGTGAAGTCGGATCAGGTGGTGTATGTAACTTTTGGACAGGGGATGCTGCCCATCTATCTGGTGCATCAGAACCTGAATATGATAAGGCGCCTGTTGGGGGATATCCTGGGGCAGATTGCCTGTGACAGACCGCAGCCCCGGAGCATGATGTGGGCGCCCCAGGTTTACCGCTTTGAGAC
>CAMWTF010000294.1 GCA_947177105.1 uncultured Lachnospiraceae bacterium
GGCCATCACATAGGCGGTGGTATTAGTGCCGATGGCGAACTCGCCCATAGGCAGGGTATCCCGGTGGAACAGCACATTCTCCTTGATATAGCGCCGTCCTTCCTCCGCATCCGGAAAATTGCCGCAGCTGTAATCCGTGATCATGCCATCCCGGAAAGTAATAGACAAATTTTTGTACTCCAGTCCGTTTAAGAATACTCTCGATACATGCAGCACACCGTCTGTTCCCTTCAGCACCGGGGAAGTGAATACCTCTCCCACCGGAATATTCACGTCCGCCACACAATTCTCAAAGATGGTTTCCTTCTCCGGATTTTGCAGTTTCCACAGATTCACGGACAGGTCTGTGACATTGCCGTTCATTCCCTTGATCTCCACATGATCCGCCTCATCCAGCGCATCTATGAGGCACTGCTGGATCTGTCGGTACTTCATGTAGTCCAGAGTGTTAACCTTGATGGTATCCTCGAAAATCCCACGGAAGTTCTCACCGATCTCCGGCACGGGAAAAGCGATGATGGTAAAACTGCGCTCCGGCATGGGGATGTACTGTGTATAGAGTTCTATAACCTTGGCGCTGTACTCCACCCACAGCTTCTGCTGTTCCGGGGACAGCTTTACCGCCTGGGGCCTGCTCTCCGGTGTGAAGGGTTCCTCTCCGAAAATCTCCACATCCGCAGGCCCCGCATACCCCCTGAGTTCCTGCTTATACCGCTCGTATGCTGTTTTCAGCACCTCCAGCTTGCGCTGCATCAGGGCTTTATCCCATAGCAGCCCATGATCGTCCTTGTGGTCATAAGCATATTGTCTGTTAGGCTTGGCCCCCTCCAGATTCACGTCCCTGACCACCGGTTTCAGCCCCAGCCGGGCAAAATTCCCCACCGCCTTGCGCAGCATCCTCTCAAAACCGATATGATAGTACAGATCCACCGTCTTTTTTATAGACAGGTCTTTTCCTGTCACTTCAAAGCCAATACGATAGCCCTCCGTATAAGTATCCGCCATGGTGTCAATGGTCTCCTGGGGAAGGCTGCACAGAAATCTGGCGATCTCCAGTTCGTTCTCTGTCACATACAGACCATAACGGTACAGATAACGCACATCATCCAGATCTGCCCCCATAATGATATCCACCGCCGAATTTCCCTCCGGGCAAGCCATCTCTCTGATGGACTTCTCCGTCCGGATGTCGGAATAATCGCTGTTGTGCCAATAGACAATCTGCCGGATGGTCTCATAGGGCGGCAGCTGCTGTTCCTCCTGCCATGTCCCGACACAGGCGCTGTAGATCTCTACCAGCAGCTCCATGCGGACCAGTACATCCTCCAGATCCTCCTGGGCCGCCGGAACAATGCCGCCTCGGAGTTCCTTATAGACATACGCCAGAAGCTGTCCCCACTTTTCGTCCATCTGTGCCGCTCCGTAGGCCGGGTTGCTCCAGCTCTGATCGTAACGCTCCGGCAGAATGTCCTCATACAGATCATGGTTCCACGCCTGCAGCTGCTCCAGCTGCGCATCCCGCATATGCCCCTGTTCCACAAAGGCATAATAGTCACTCAGTTTCTGCAAAAAGGCCGCCATCTTTTTAAAATACGCATCCAGCGCCGGGTGGCCCATACCCTCTGTCTCTATCTCTTTGATCCGTTCCAGAACCAACTCGTATCTCTCTTGTAATACTTCCGTTTTTTCACCATGGATCTGTTCCATTTTATCGCCCTCCTATTTCCGCATTAGAATTGTTTGTTTTTGATAATGGCAAGAATATCCGGCTGGGCCTGGATTTTTCCGTATACCTTGATATTCTGCACTGTCGCTTCCAACAATTCCGCTGTAATACTCCTGTCAACCACAAGGATTCCCGTTACCATCACGTTTACTTTTTGTGATTTTTGCAGGAACTCTTTCAGCTGTTCACAAGACAATCTGATTATTCCTATGCCGCCGATTGACGGAATCTCGGAATCAAATTGTATTTTCTCATTTTGAGCATGCAGCTTTTCGAAATCATCATTGTATTTCTCCAGTAATTCCCTGATTGCTATTCGGCAAAAATCGCTCCTGTTGGAATATTCCAGGCTGTCAACAAGCAAGTCGATTTTGGCCAAATCCATGGTTCCCACATTGATAGTTACTTTTTCTGACTTCACACTGGCATCCATTTTGCTCCTCCATGCAAATCCGCTCTCCTTATACTCTATTGTCCATCCATTTGGAGTATATTTGGATGTTGGATTTATTAAACCATATTTTGCCAAAGAAGTCAATACGACTATCTTTCTGATTTCTTTAAATTCTATAAATAGGAAGCCGCATACAGAATGCCGCTGACTGCTCCCAGACTTACACCATTGAGCAGTATCCCAAGCCAGCCAAACAGTTTAAACCTGTCCGCCTCCCGCAGAGCCATCACTCCCAACAGCATTCCCACCAAAGACAATATGGCGGCAAACAGTCCCGTGAAACCATATCCGGCGGGGACATCCCCGCTGCGGCTGTAAGACAGGACTACCACCACCACCAGCGACACTGTGCATAAAACACCAAAAACCGTAGACATGATCGCTTTTCCCGAATGCCTGCGGTTTGTAAACATATAATTCTTTTTCTGTGACATAATTATCCCCCGACCCGGTTAAAACAGGATCTTAGACTTCCCTGCGAGCAGTTTGGATCCGCCTATGATTAGCAGAATTCCGCTGACCAGGCCCAGCACCAATGTCACCACGCCCAACGTGATATTGAGGGCGCCCGCCCCTCTCATAACCTTGTACACTCTTTCTTCCATAATTTACTCCTTTCCCGCTATGCGCCATATTCGGCATAATATGCGTCAATCGCCGTCTTCAGCGTATCATCAATCAGTATCTCTCCTCTGTAGGGCTTGTTGTAAAGATGCTCGATCACCTCTCCCATGGAGACAATAGCCCTGGCCTCAAAGCCGTACTTTTCCCGGATCTCCTGCAGGGCGCTCACCTTGCCGCCCAGTCCCTTCTCCATACGGTTCAGGGACACCATCAACCCCTTGATCTCCACGTTCGCCTGTCCCTTTAGGATCGGGAAGGTCTCCTCAATGGATTTGCCGGAGGTGGTCACATCCTCAATAATCACCACCCTGTCCCCGTCATTCAGCTTGCTGCCCAGCAGGATGCCCACATCTCCGTGGTCCTTGACTTCCTTGCGATTGGAGCAATAGCGGATCTCCTTCCCATACAGTTCGCTGTAGGCAATAGTAGTGGCCACGCTCAAGGGAATCCCCTTGTAGGCCGGCCCGAATAGTACGTCAAAATCATCCCCATAGTTGTCATGGATGGCTCTGGCATAATACTCCCCCAGCTTCTTCAGCTGCGCCCCGGTCACATAAGCCCCTGCATTCATGAAAAAGGGGGATTTCCTGCCGCTCTTCAAGATAAACTCACCAAACTTCAGCACCTTGCTGTCCACCATAAACTCGATAAATTCTTTTTTGTAGCTTTCCATTTTATCTAAAAACCTCCCGTTTCCAAGGCTTTTCGCCTGTATCTTTCTCTCGCTGAACGCTCTACTGCACACCTGCTGCACACTTTTGTGTCACAACATTTCCTGCATACAGTATTAGTAAAGGATACTAAATATCCCTTTCATACTACCATAAAACTTTTAATTATTCAATCAGTTTTACTAATTTGCCAGAATACGCAATTGTGCTTTAGATACCAGGTCATTCGCACTGTGTTTCCCAAAACGCCGCCGCATCGTTGACCCACCCTTCCGCAGCCGTACCGGTTCCAATGCCGAATCCGTGAGGCAATCCTTCATAAGCATGAAACTCCGTAGGAATGCCTAAAGCCTCAAGACTCTGCAGTCTGGATTGCATGGTTCTCCAACTTGCAATACCATCGCCAGTACCAACGCAGACATATGTCGGCG
>CAMWTF010000295.1 GCA_947177105.1 uncultured Lachnospiraceae bacterium
GCTCGCCCATATCTGTAAGGACGGCGTGGATTCGATCACTACCGCCCTGAAAGAGTTGGAGCGGCACGGGTATCTCACCAGGCAGCGACTCCGCTATGGGAACGGACAGCTCGGAGACATTGAGTATACGATCCATGAAAAGCCTGTAAATGCTGAAAAACAGGAGTATTCACCTAAACGGGAAAATCCAAGACAGGTAAATCCAGGACAGGCAAAACCTGAACAGGCCGAACCTGGACAGGGAAATCCCACACAATTAAATACTAATCCACTAAGGACTAAAAAATCAAAAACGGATATATCAAGGACCCATCAATCAATCTATCCGGCAGAGCCGGAGGCGGCAGGCCGCCCGGATAGGATGGATCGGATAGAGCTGACAGACGCCTACCGCGAGATCATTAAAGAAAATATTGAGTATGACTGTATGGTTTCCCGTTATGGGAAAGAACGCTTAGACGAGACTATGGAGCTTATGCTTGAAGTGGTTTTGTCCAAGCGTCCATATATCCGTATTGCCGGGGATGATTTTCCCAGGGAGGTGGTAAAGGGCCGTTTCCTGAAGATCAATTCCGGCCACCTGGAGTATGTATTTGACTGTATTGACAAGAACACCACAAAAGTCGGGAATATCAAGGCATACCTGCTGGCAGCGCTGTATAATGCCCCGGCAACAATGGACAGTTATTACCGTGCCGAGGTCAATCACGACCTATACGGCTGTTAGGCGCCTTCGGGCGTCTTTTTTCATCACAGAAAGGAGGCGGGGCACGATGAAAAGAAATTCTGTGCCGGCACTATGCCCGGCGTAAGCAAAGAGCAGATTCAGGCGGCGAGGGAGGCGGACCTGTTTGCTTACCTGCAGTTCCATGAGCCTGGGGTGCTGAAACGGGACGGGCCCAATTACCGCCACAAGGAACATGACAGCCTGGTTTATGTGACCGGGAAAAGGTATTGGTACTGGAACAGCCGGGGCCGGAGTATCAACGCCCTGGATTATCTGATCCAGATTCGGGGCTACGGGCTGGTGGATGCGGTCCATATGCTGGTAGGCGGGGAAATCCGGCAGACGCCGGCCTATCGGAGTACAACAGCAACAGACCGTGTGCATAAGGAACAGGAAAAGAAAACATTTTCCCTCCCCTGGGCCAGACGGTGCGCCACTTCTGCCGTTTCTTATTTGCAGCGGCGCGGAATCAGCTCTGATGTGATCAGCCGGTGTTTCCGGGACGGGCTGTTCTATGAGGCGCGGTATCATGGCGAGCCGGTCTGTGTGTTTGTGGGAAAGGATGAAGCCGGCAAAGCAAAGTTTGCCTGTATGCGGAGCATTGCCGGTAGCCTTAGGAAAGATGTTTACGGCAGCGACAAGGAATATAGCTTCTGCTATCCACCCCGGAATCCGGGCAGCCGACATGTTGCAGTGTTTGAGGCGCCCATTGACGCCCTCTCCCATGCCACGCTGCAGGAATTGGAAGGCTGGAAATGGGACGGCTACCGGCTGTCCCTGGGCGGCACTTCCCATGTGGCGCTGATTGCATTTTTGAAACGCCACCCGGAAATCCGGCGCGTCAGCCTCTACATGGACAATGACCTTGGCGGCCTTAAAAATGCCAGGAGGATCAAGGCAATGCTCCATGAAGATCAGCGGTTCAGACATATCCGGGTGGGAATCAACCCACCCCGCACAGGGAAGGACTACAACGAAATGCTGCTCCATGTTGCAGAACAGATGAAAGGCCATCAACAACAATGCCGCCAGAAACAGGCGGCTATTTCAATTTGACAGGAGGATTTTAGAAATGATGAACATAGAGAACACGGCTTTACAGATGATCGCCGAAGCTGCCCGGTGCCCGGACTATGGCCCCGATATGGTTAAGGCACTGATGAAAAAGCTGGATATGAACGAGAAAGGCTTTGCGCTCCTGATGAATGTCGCCCCTTCCACGGTCCGGCTCTGGACCAGCGGCGCCGCTCAGCCATGCGGAACGGCCAAGCGGCTCATGCAGATTTACGAAACCGGGCCGGAGATTGTCGGCAAGATTGCAGGAGGGCAGCCGCCGGCAGATGGGGGGAATCTTTAAATGGCACAGGTCACAATGAAAGATGATGCGCTTCCACAGATTCACTTAGTCCGCGATACGGATTTAGGCGTATTTGCCTATGAGCTCCATATCCTGGCCGGGGATTTCCTGCGGGAAAGTGAATTCAACCTGCACACATTGGCAGCCAACACCGGGCCAGATTCTATCGCTGTCATGGGGAAAAAACATATGTGGCTCTCGGATGCGCTGCTTGCCTACTGCCCTTCGGCGGAGCTTTACCGGATGGCTGCCATGACAGAATACCCCGCCGCAAGAGCCTTCCTGTTCCACACGGAGCGAAAGGAGGACGGGCGCCCGTATGGGGATGTCCTGATGATGGACCTTGACACGCTGCGGCAGGACATAGAAAGAAATACCCTCTACCCTTACGGCGTCAGCATGGAATACCGGGACGGCACGAAGGCGGAGGCAGGCATTGAAAAATGGGAATCAATGGAGCTGTGCGAAAAGGACGCCCTGAAAACCTGGTGCTACCTCTATGCGCCGGAGCAGGTGACGGAATGGCAGTACCGCTATTCTAACCGGTTCAGCCAATGGAAGGAGCAGGCCTTTTCCTATATGCCCCAGGATTTGGAGGAACGTCTGAATGTGGAGTATATGGAGGAGGCGCAGAACCCGGACACAGATATGTACCGCATACCCCTGGGGACAGCCAAACAGTTGCTTCTTGACGGGGCCCCGGTCTACCGCCTCCTACCAGGAAGATCGGAAAAAGTTGCGCCTGTTGCGGCTGTCCGGGCGGGCCTCTGGTATGAGAATTACCGGGAGTTTGCCGTTACCCCGGAGGACCTGGGCGCACTTGACCGGCTGGTCCGCAGGGAGACGGACCGGCTCATGGGAATACATACGCAACTTAATAAAATACAGGGACGCCGCCCATCCCCGGAGCGGTGATTTTTTATGACTGGAGGTGATACTGGTTGGCTGACAATATACAGCATGAAGATTTTTGGGAAAAGATTGGCGGCGCAAAAAAAGATTTATGGAAGGACCGGGGGCTCTATGTGAACGATCTGGACGCCATGAATGAGCGTGAAGCCGAGAAATTCGTAAAAAAAGATAATATCTGGAAGAAACCGGATTATACGGCCATGCTTGATGACGGGATTCCCCTTGGCGTGGTCTATTTTATCAAAAAGGCGAGGGACGGGCTGAATGCCTCCCCGCAGTATTACCGCAGGGACGACACGCCGGAAAAGCGCCTTGCAAGACAAAAAGAATATATCCAGACGGTACGGGAGCTGCAAAGCGCGGTCTCGGAGGTGCGCACCGTGGAGGACGCAATGAAGGCCTATGACCGTTTCTTTGTGGAAAACGGATATCTGGAACAGGTGCAGGGCTGGGGCAGCGGCATCCATTACCAGGCGACGGAAAAGGGCCGGGAGAACCCGGCCATTACAAACAAGCTGTCCAATGCCCTGATGGTCCGCTCGGCAGGATATTTTGAGCGGAACTTTACACAGAAAGCGCAGAAAGAACAGTTTGGCGTTTCCAAAGACCAGAAGGTGCCGAAGGGCTATGCGATCCATTTCAACGACGGGAAGAATACTTATTCCAAAAATAATGACTGGAAACCTGATACTTATTATGTGACGAAGGGCTATTCCATCTTGCAGACAAACTTTGAATCGCGGGAGGCTGCCCTGAAATGGGTGCAGGAGCTGGCGAAAGGCCGAAGCAAGAGCGGAAAGACGCGGGTTGTGCCTCCCCAGCTCTCCCCTGTGCGGCGACCGGGCCGGATTACAGAAACGGCGCAGAGCTCCCCGGGCAGCACTACCGTGATACCTTCGG
>CAMWTF010000296.1 GCA_947177105.1 uncultured Lachnospiraceae bacterium
TCCAAGTCCTGCAGATGCATGACTTGGTTGTCTTTCGGCAGCTGACATTTAACCAATATTTCATATGTCTACACATCCACCACCACCAGCTGATTCTTTCTCACCTCCTGGGGAGTGCTGTTCATAATATGATCTTGCGTGGTATTCACATAGCTTCCATCCTCCCGGCGCAGCACCCGTTCCAGAGTAATCTGGTTCTCCCCCACCTGGCAGGACAGCGTATAGATGTTTTCCTTCTCATAAGCCTCCAGCAGTTTTCCGGAGGCATCCCGGATGCAGACCTGATACATGGGAAAGAGTTGTCGGCCCATCCCATCGCTCACCACATCCTCCCGCTTTGCCACACCATAGATGATATCCTCCCCCATAAAGCCCAGAGGACGGCCCTCCTCGTCCGCTCCCACATCGATCCGGGTGATCTGTTCCGTCCCCAGATTCATGATATGCAGCGCCTGATCCTGATACCATACCACGATCTTGTGGTTGCCGGATATGACCATAGCTTCGTCGGTTTCCACCAGAGCAATCCTCTCGCTGGTGCGTTCCACAGTATCCACCTCATAGATGCTATGATCCAAATAAAGATATAGTTTGCCCTCCCGGTTCAGAAACAGAAGCTGCTCCAGTTCCTGTTTCAAGATTTCATAAGACTTGTCATAGGGGATATACACCAGTTCCTCGATAGTATTCTGGTCGCTGTTGTAGGTATATATCTGTATTCCCACCTCTCCTTCATGCCGGCCCCTGTTCATATACCCATACACGGCAAACCGTACATTATTACCCTCGTCCACATCCAGGATTTTCAGGTCATACTTCTGATACATCTCCCGCGCATCCCACTGCACTCTGGAATTTTGGGACTGATCCTCATAGAAAGAAAAAAGCAAAGCCAATTTGTTGGTGGTCACATTGTAACTGCACAGCCGTCCGGCCGCTTCAAAGACTACAATGTTGCCGTCCTCGCTCTCCACCAGGGCCATATCCTCACCCACAATGCCCAGCATGATCTTGTCATTGCCATAGATATCCCCCTTTACCGCAGGAATCTGTTCCATGGTCCGCTCAAACTCCAACAGATATACCCGTTCCGGCGTATAACGGATACGATACAATTCCTCCACCAGATAACAGCTTCTGCTCTCGCCGTTGCCGGTGGACACCAGGTAATGAAGCTCCATCGAAGCGGTCTGGGAGGCCAGCTCCACCAGGTTCACCGCAGGATCTGTTAAACGCCTCACCTCCAGATCCCCCCAGGTGATTTGATGAAAGCTGCTGTGAATATCCACCTTGTGAAAGCTTGTATTGTCCCCCTGAGAGTTGCTTTCCAGATATTTGATCAAGTCCTTAGCAGCTTCTCTGTCAAAGGTCTTCTCATGGAAATCTCGGACATATGCCAATTTTTCATATCCCCAAGTGTTGTCGCTCCATATCGCCCGGGTATAGTACCAGATCTCCCGGCCAGCATTATCAGTCAGCACCAGGATCAAAGAATATTCCGTATCCTTCTCTATCAGATCCTTCAGAGCCGTCTCCACCCGTATGACGCTGCCCGGCTCATATTCCGTGATCTCAGTATTCTCGATAAGGCGGCTCCCATCCCGGCTACGCACCTCCATGCGAATGCCCGCAAGCTCCACCCCATAGGTATCTATCCAAAATACCAGTTCTCTGTTATCCCCCAGTTCCGCAATGGTTCCCCGCTGATATGCGGTGTCCATGGCCTGGACATACCCATGAAGTTCATTGTAGGCGATATCGCCCTTCTCCAGGGTAATGACAGGGAGGCTTGCCGCAGACAGCTCCATGGTCATATTCTGATTGTCATGATTCATGACCCTGCCCGCCACCAACAGCGCCACCACAAAGGTCAGCAGAAAGATCACCCATTTTATAATAATTTTTTTCATTATCCTTGATTCCTATCCAGCAGGCACGCCAACGTGGGATTCACCCCCAATAGTTCCATAGTTTCCTGCAGAGTGTTTCCCCCCTGCCGGGCGTTCTCTTTCTCTCCTTGGCTCTCTGATTCCCAAATGGCTTCCTGCTTTTTCAGCATACGCTGCCGTCCTGCGCCCGTTCCCTGCGGTTTCTTCACCGCCCTGATCAGGAGATTCTTGGGTGTGTGCTCCATATCTATAAACTCCAGGATTTGCGTATCGTACCCCTGCCGTTCCAGCAGCCCCGCCCTGATTGCATCCGTAATCAAAGCAGACATGCGTTCTTTGATCACTCCATAACGCAGTAAGGGCTCCAGCTCTCTGCAATGAATCTGCCTGTTGACCTCGTGCTGACAACAGGGCACCGCCAGGATCACCCTGGCCCCCCAGCCCACCGCCTTTTCCAATGCGTAGTCCGTAGCCGTGTCACAAGCGTGGAGAGATACCACCATATCTACTTTTTGCTCTCCCTCATAGGCGCTGATATCCCCCACCTGGAATTGCAGCTGATCATAGCCGCACTGTGCTGCCAGTTCATTGCAATGCCGAATTACGTCTGCCTTCAGATCCAGACCTGTGATATGGATATCCCTCCCTTGCAGCACACGGAGATAATAGTACATGGCAAAAGTCAGGTAAGACTTTCCACAGCCGAAATCAATCACATGGATTGTGCCCTCTTTGGGCAGCTGATCCAAAATATCCTCGATAAACTCCAGATAACGGTTAATCTGGCGAAATTTGTCATATTTGTTTTTTGTTATTTTGCCATCCGGGGTCTGAACCCCCAGCCCCACCAGGAAATCCACCGGACAGCCTTCCTTTAGGATATACTGCTTTTCTCTGTTATGGGAGAACTCCCTGGGAATATTGCAGGTGGCCGTTTTGGTCTTAATCGTCATTTTCCCCTTCTTGCTGACCAGCACAGTAGCCCTTTTGTCCTGGGCCACAATCTCGCACTGACGGAATTGCCCCTGCAGCAGTTTCTTTATCAATTCACATGCCCCCTGGGCATCATGGTTTTCATGGAATACCTGGTTTCCCGCATATCGGGTACTCTGGAACATCAGCCTTCCCTGCAGCAGCACCGGGCGCAGCTTCAGCTTGTCCCCATAGGACTTGTCCCGGCTGTTGCTCAGGATCGCCTGTACCAGTTTCTCGTTCATAATCTCTCTCAGCAACCCGCTAAGCTCGTCCATCCTTTTCCTCCATTATAGTTCCGCATCCGCCCTGCCAGTACACTCTATCAGAGATTGATATCTGGCCGCTTTGGCGTCCAGATATCAATCTGCGCACTGGCAGGGCAGATGCTGTTTAGAGTTCCACAGAGCCACGAAAACACATGGTTCCCGTGGCTCTGCCTGTTGTAAATCCTCTTCAGCTGAAGCTGAAAAATCCTCTTCTGCCGCCTCTGCGGCGTTTATATACTTCATTTATCAGGAGCACAAAAATCAGCGGCGGCATCTTTTTCCCGTCATCGCCTGGAATCTCCTGTGTTGACTGTTGCTGCCTATCCTCCCGCCGGATAATATCGGTTATATTCTCGGCCAGGTGCTCCAAGGTATAGCGGTCAGGATACTCATCGTAAATCGCACTGCCCTCATAATCCATCTTATCTAAAATTTCGGCGATCCTGGTCTGGTAACGCCGTACTTCAGCGGGATACATCTGCCGGAAATATTCCAGATCACGCAGCACGTCCGCATCCTGCTGGCCATAAGGGGTTGCATTCCCAAAGCCCGCCGCCGGATATGTCATATAAAAAGGTAAAATCCTGCGTTCAAAGTCCATGTCAATGAGACCTTTTCTTTTTCTATAACATATGCATCCGGCGTATTTAGTGTTACAGGCTTTCCCGGCACGGATGGCTATTCGGCCCTTTCCTGCCAAGACTATGGTCATGGGTCATGATCTACTTTATCACCTGGATACGGGCCATTGCCCGCAGCAGAGC
>CAMWTF010000297.1 GCA_947177105.1 uncultured Lachnospiraceae bacterium
ACTGGTATTGCTGGCGTTGGCCTGGAGGCGTCAATTGGAGTGGCTGCTGAACCTTCTGCTGCGGGGAGTGCTGGGGGCAGTGGCAATTTATTTCATTAATTTGGCAGTGACAGCGCAAGGGTATCCTGCGCTGGTGGGCATCAATCCGGCCACGGTTTTGACATGCTCGGTGCTGGGATTTCCTGGCCTGGCGGCACTTTATGGCCTACAGGTTTTTCATTTGTTGTAGATTTTTCACAAAAATAATTTTTCTTTGTTTTAGCTATGGACATTTGTGAAAATAGCAGATATAATGCATTTCAACAAGAGACGACTCAAGTCTCTTATCATCTGAACATCATGTTATTGTTGATTTGTGACTCACAAGATTTTACCACGATTTCATGCAGGATGTGTAAGGCCCGCAAAAAGGGCGAAGTAGAAAGGAGAGGTGTTTTTGGAGCATAAAATTTTAGCGCTCTGTGATCCGGAGGAGGATTATGCAGAGCAGCTGTCCGCCTATTTACGGAGTTACAGGGAATTTCCCTGGGAGGTGGAGGTCTATACCGGGATGGCACAGCTGGCGGACAGCGAAAAGCAGGGAGAGATTGATCTGCTGCTGGTGGCGGAATCGGTATATGCCCCACAGATGACAGTGGAGGCAGGGGCTACGGTCCTGTTGAATGAAAGCGGCCTGGTCAGGTGGTCCTCGCTTAAAAATGTAGACAAGTACCAGCCCGCCGAGAATGTGCTGAAGGAACTGCTGGAGATATACATGGAGAAGGAGGAGGATTTTTATCCCCGGTTGAATACCGGGCAAAAGCCCCGAATTGTGGGGATGTATTCCCCTGTGCGCAGGTGTTTGCAGACCTCTTTTGCGCTGACCTACGGACAGCTTCTGGCGGAAAAGCACAGGACGCTGTACCTGAATTTTGAACATTATGCAGGGATGCCGGAACTGATGCCCGGAGAAAAAGGCAGGGATTTGGCTACACTGTTGTACTACATGAAGGCAGATCAGAGCAAATTTGTGCTGCGAATGAAAGTACTAGTACAGAAAAAAGGGCAGCTGGATTATATTGCGCCGGCATATATGGGCCAGAATTTAATCTACATCACCGTCCAGGAATGGCAGCAGCTACTGTGGCGGATCGGCGAGAGCGGAGAGTATGACTACATTATTCTTGACCTGTCTGAGAATATGCAGGGTCTGCTGGAGATCCTGAGGCGGTGCTGCAAGGTCTATATGCTGGTGAAAGAAGATTCCATGGCCAGATGCAAGATTGACCAGTATGAGCAGATACTGTCCCTGTATGAATACGATGATGTGAAAGAAAAGACCAGGAAATGCCATCTTCCGTTGTTTCGCCGCCTGCCCGACCAGATTGAGCAGTTTACCAGAGGAGATCTGGCGGAATATGTCAGGGAACTGATTGAGGAGGAAGAGGACCGGACTTAGAAGAGGACAATACGGCCACGGCAATGCGGCCGGATACAGTACAGAAAGGACAACAGGAGCAGACAGTGAAAGATTATGGAGAATTAAAACAGGAATTGCGGTGCAGGGTGTTGGAGCAGTTGGACTATGGCAGGGAACAGCCGGACGAAGAAGTCATGGAAATCATTGACGAGGTATTGCTGGAGGAGCAGCTGCTGCGGCTTTTGCCGGTCAGTGAAAGTCATCGCCTGCGGACAGAACTGTTCTACTCTCTAAGGCGGCTGGATATTTTGCAGAGCCTTATAGAGGACCCGGAGATTACAGAGATTATGATTAACGGCCCAGGCAGCATATTTATTGAACGCGCAGGGCATTTACAGGAATTAGACATGGTTTTTGAATCGGAGGAAAAACTCCAGGACGTGATACAGCAGATTGTAGCAGGCTGCAACAGAGTTGTAAATGAAGCATCTCCCATCGTGGACGCCAGATTGTCAAACGGCGCCAGAGTAAATATCGTTATGAATCCCATCGCTTTAAACGGTCCCATCGTCACCATTCGACGCTTTCCCAACACCCCGATCACCATGGAGGAATTGATCCGCTGGGACACTCTCACCCGAGAGGCTGCGGAGTTTTTGCGGCTTCTGGTGCAGGCCGGATACAATATTTTTATCAGCGGCGGCACCGGAAGCGGTAAGACCACCTTTCTCAATGTGTTGTCCGGGTATATCCCTCCCTGGGAGCGGGTAATTACCATCGAGGACAGTGCGGAACTGCAGCTCCAGGGTCTGCGCAATCTGGTGCGGCTGGAGACCCGCAACAGCAATGTGGAGGGCTGTAGGGAGATATCCGTCCGGGACCTGATTCGTACAAGCCTGCGCATGAGGCCGAATCGCATCATAGTGGGAGAGGTGCGCGGAGCCGAGGCGGCGGATATGATGCAGTGTCTGAATACGGGTCATGACGGATCCATGTCCACCGGCCATGCCAACAGCGCCAGAGATATGCTTACACGGTTGGAAAATATGATCCTTATGGGCATGGATATCCCACTGGCGGCGATCAGAAAGCAGATTGTGTCCGGCATTGACATCGTCGTACATCTGGGACGTCTCCGGGACAGGAGCCGGAAAGTGCTGGAGGTATCGGAGGTCATGGATTGTGAGGAAGGTTATATCCGTCTGAATCCTCTGTATCAGTTTGAGGAGACTGGCGAGAGCCCGGAGGGCCGGGTACTGGGCGGCTTGCTTAGAAAGGGGGGATTGCTTCGTGAGCAGAAGCTTAAGGCTGCGGGACTACAGCCCTAACCGCAGTCTTGGCAGCGGCGTTCCTTTGATGGAAATCCTGCAGGATCTGGGAAAGGGGCTACTGATCACAGGGGTGTTTGCGTTCTTTTTCTACCGAAGCTTATGGGCGTTTCCGCCCATGTCCCTGGCGGGCTGGCTCTATCTGCAAAGGAGTAGGCATCACCGCAGGCGGCGCAGGGACAGGCAACTGTTGGTGCAGTTTAAAGAATGCATTCAGGCAGTAGCCGCATCCATGCGGGCCGGATATGCGGTGGAAAATGCCTTTCTGGACAGTATAGCAGATATACGGAGTATGTTCGGAGAGGGTTGTGCCATGGAACGGGAGTTAAGGCAGCTGCGCCAGGGTCTAAGCAACAATGTGACTTTGGAGACGCTGCTTAAAGAAATGGGACAGCGCAGTGGTCTGGAGGAAATGCGGGAGTTTGCGGAAGTTTTTGCCATTGCCAAGAGAAACGGCGGAAGTATCCCTGTGATGATTGACGCCGCCAGCTGCTCCATCAGCCGCAGGCTGGAGGTGGAGGAGGAAATGGAAACTTTACTGTCAGCCCGTAGGTTGGAGCAGCGGGTGATGAATGCCATGCCTTTTCTGATTGTCTGGTATGTGGAGACCGGCAATCCTGGTTATTTCGATATGTTGTACGGGAATCCTGCGGGCATAGCACTGATGACAGCATGTATGGGAGTATATCTGGCGGCATATGCCTTGTCGGAGTGGATTTTCGACAAAACCTTTAAGGAGGGATGAGGAGATGTATTTGATTGGAATAACGGTGGGGGCAGGCATCATTCTGCTGGCCTGCCTGTCCCGGCAGGAAGAAGGAAATATTCTGAACAGAATATCCATATACCTGTACAAAAAAGGCTGTATCCACAGGGTGCCTCTGTTGAATGCCCACCATGTGCAGCGGGATCTGGAGAGCCTGCATCCCGGTCAGTCGGGACTGCTTTTGCAGGGAGACTATTATATACAAAAGCTGCGGCTGCTCTTGCTGGTGTTGTGTGTGGGAACGCTGCTGGGAGTTTTGGTTCATGCCCGAGCGGATATGGAGGGCAGTTTGACCACTCAGGGAGAATTGCTGCGGCCTCTGCCGGGGCAGGGAGAGAGGCAGGTGGAGCTCCGGGCCTGGCTGGAGGGGGAGGAGCTG
>CAMWTF010000298.1 GCA_947177105.1 uncultured Lachnospiraceae bacterium
ATCCTGCCCTGGAATTTCGCGCCGTGGGCCTGGGCACAGTCCTCCGCCACAAATAATCCATGTCTGTCTGCGATCTCCCTTACTTTCGCGTAGTCGAAGGGCTGGCCATACAGATGTACCCCCAGAATCCCCTTTGTTCTGGGAGTAATCTTCGCCTCCAGCCCGGAGGGATCGATCTCCCAGGTGTCCGGCGTACAGTCCGCAAACACAGGCACCGCCCCCGTATAGCTGACTCCCCATGCCGTGGCTATATAGGTATTGGCGGGCACGATCACCTCGTCCCCGGGTCCCACGCCGAGAGCCAGCATGGCGAGATGCAGCGCGGAGGTGCCGTTGTTGACGCCGCAGGCATAGGGAACCCCCACATATTCCGCAAACTCCCTGTCGAAGGCATCCGCGTATTTCCCGCCGGAAAAAGCGGTTTCCCGGCAGACCTTTTCTATCGCCTCCCGGTATTCCTCCCGGTGCGCCTCATAATCTCTTGTCAAATCTATACGCTTTATATATCTCTCCATATCCGCCGCCATCCCCTCCCAGACCGTCAAATATTCTTCCTGATATAAAACTCCCTAAACAGCCTGGCAATCTGCACCAGGTAATTGCATATTGTTCGAAACACTTTCACAGTGGTGTTATAGTCCTCCTGCCACTCCACAGGATAATCCAGGATCTCCACTCCACGCTTCTCGGCGCGCAGCAGAAATTCAATCATATAAAACCAGCCGTTATCCTGGCTGCAGCCCTCCACCAAAGACAGCGCGGTTTCCCTGCGCACAAAAGTAAAACCGCAGATTGCGTCTGTGGACTTCATCCCAAGCAGGCACTTTAGGAGCGCCAGCAGCCCCTGGGAGGTAATCCTGCGATACCATTTCCTCCCCCGGGTATCGGATTGTCTGGCAAAACGGCTTCCGTTGATATAGGCAATCCCGGGCTGCGTCCTGAAAATATGGATGGCTTCTCCCAAGTGCCGGATATTTGTGGACAAATCAATATCCATATAGCCAACCACATCGCCATGACTAAGCTCCACGCCCCGGCGGAAAGCGGCCCCCACTCCCCGGACGTTAATCCGCTCATACTTAACTCTCCCGTATTTCCCGCACAGCTTTGCGGCAATCTGCGGCGTCTCATCCTTGGAACCATTGTCCACGATAATAATCTCATACTCGTCAAAAGCTATGCTCTCCAGATATTCCACCGTCCTGACCACTCCGCTCTCCAGTCTCAGTCTCTCATTCAGCACGGGAAAAATAATCGTCAACATCATTATGTAAGTTTTTCCACTCCTTCTATCACATAGTGCTGTCGTTTAAAGCTCATATTTAAGAGCACGGACAAATTTTTCAAAATCAATGTAAGCATCACGGACATCATGAAGAACCCGAAGGACATCAGGGACATGATGGACAGCCAGCCCTCCACGGGACGTACCCTGCTGAAAATGGAATAGACCAGATATCCAAACATAATCAGAAGCGCCCCAAACAGCACCACGCTCACCACCACGGACAGCTTCTCCAGCACATCCGTGAAGATAATAATTGTGTCCAGGGCCAGCATACTCCTGCTGCCCCACTCTTCCCTGTTATGACGCCTTATCGCCAGCTCCTTGTTGTCATACCGCAGCGTATCCGATTTTAAGCCGCAGTTCATATACATGGCCTTGCGGTACGGAATATATGTATTCATCTGGTTCACACGGTTGACAGCCCGCCTGGAAACCACCCGGAACCGTTCCTGTCCGATTTTTCCCTGAAAACGGCTTCCCCAGTTATACACCATATAGAAAAGCTTTGAAGTCCATGAAACCCCGTATTTGGGAGCCGCCGCAACCACATCATACCCCTCCAGGGACCTGCGGTACACCTCCATAATGAGAGCGGGTTCAAAATCCAACTCACATTTGTCAAACTCAAAAAGGAAGTCTCCCACCGCCAGATCCCTGCCGGCATTCATGGCGCTTTCCACCCCCTGGTAATAACTTAAATTTATCAGGCTCACTACAGGTTTATGCGTCTCCTTTGCCAGAAATGCCTTCACCTGCTCTATAGTGTCATCTATGCATCCGTCATTCACACAGATAATCTCGTATTTTTCAAAATTGTCCCGCATTACATTGCAGACCGCTTCAAGAAATTCCTTCGCCCGGCTGCTCTCATTATGCAGATAAACCACACAGGACACAAAATTCTTTTCTCTGTTTTGCAGCATCTTATCCCCGCTTTTCATCCAAAAACTCATCTAAATCGTACACCGTATTGATTTTGCCCGACAGTACGCTCAGAAAAACCGGTTTCCCGCTGGCGTATCTGATTACTGTGGGCCGGGAGTCATCCACCTCGGAAGCCTTTAAAATCGGCTTCATGGAAAACAGCGATCTCTCATACCAAAACCGGTATTCTTCCCGAATATATTTCCTGGCCAGAGCGGACATATATTCCCATGCGCTCTCCGGTCTGTGTACACAGGCATTACAGTTACCCAGCCAATTCTGACTGCAGTTTCCCCCTTCCATGCAGGAAAACTGCGGCGTCCTGGCCCAGCTGGTCTTATGAGGCGTAAAGGTGACGGAAGTCAGGGAATGGAAACCTGTTTTCCCAAAGGGCATAATGGAAAAAAAAGGACCGTCCATCACTGTCAATCCGATCTCCTTCAAACCGTCTCCCGCTCTGCACAGGATGATTTCACAAAGCTCGTATTTGATATTGAAGGGATCCGTTTCCACCCCTTCTATCCGCTCAAGCACTTGATTTACCGAAGCATATGTGGCATTTAACACAAAAGGGGCATCATAGCGCTCTTCCTTCCCCTGATGCAGGGCATAGACCTCATAGCAATCCGCTTTTTTTACAATGCGTTGTATCTCCCTGCCGCAGAGCAGTTCCACACCCTTGTATTTCTCAAGCTCCGACAAAAAATAATCCCTGAGTATATGGGCGTCATAAGTATATTCTTTTGTCAGGAAAGCTCCGTCGCAGCTACCCTTTCTAAAATACCTTTCCACCGGCAGCGGTTCGCACAAAATCCCCGCATCCTTGCAGAACTTTTCAAATTCCCATGCGTCCGTCCAGGAAAAATGCCTGGAAGTGGCATATATCTGCTGAAACTCAGAGTGAATACAGAATGAATAATCCTCCACAAATCTTCTGAAATAGCCGGCGCTTTTGAGAGCCGTGGCCAGCGAGCGGGGATAATGATATCCCATATGTACCCTGGCCTGGTTGATATAGGTGGCCCGGGAAAACGGTGCGTCCTCAAGTTCCAGCACCTTAACCCTCTGACCTGCTTTCGCGCAATAAAGAGCCGCGTATAACCCATACAAACCGGCTCCAATGACAAGTTTATCTATCATACCCACCGTCCCCATATATCATATCCTCTTTTGCCTGCACGGTCCGCCCCTTTCGGACATTCACACAAACCAGGGACAGCCCGGGCAGGCGGAAAGGAAAATGCCGTCTTAAAGTATACCATACTTCGACAGAAATAGCTATATTATTTTCCCCACTTCTTGCCGGGCTTAACAGCAATTCTGTTCTTGTCCTATGGATTTAATACGTAAAGTGTGCTATATTACATAATGCATTCAGAAGTTTTTAAAATAAAGGAGATTCATTGCATGATAAAAGAGGTTCACACTAAAAGCACACGTTTTGAGCAGTTATTACTTTTGCTTATCCTGCTGCTGGGCGGCATACTGCGCCTTGCGGCTCTGGGCAGCGTACCCGGCGGAATGCACCAGGATGAAGCCTTTGTCTCATGGAACGCGTTTGCCGTTTTCAACGAGGGAATGGATTCCGCAGGGCATCGGTTCCCCTTATATATGGCCGACTGGGGATACGTACACAGCGCCCTTTCTGTATGGCTC
>CAMWTF010000299.1 GCA_947177105.1 uncultured Lachnospiraceae bacterium
ATCCTATATTCAGAAAATCGGTGAGTACTAGTATCTCTTTATCTCCTACGGCGCACTGGAGGCCAGGGGAGGTTACAATGTGCGTATCTTCCGCTCTCAGAGGCCGGACGGAGACTATGTGGATCTGCTGGGGAATACGCCATACTTCGACCGTCTTGTGCAGAACTTTAATCTCTCCGTGGGCATGCGTCTGATGGGAGGATACAAATGGCGCAATTTCAATGTGGGACAGGTGGCCCAGGGTCATAATTCCGCCTTTGTGGATGATGACGGCAGAGCTTACATGGTATTCCACACCCGCACGGCCAACGGCACAGAGGGACACAATGTGAAAGTTCACCAGCTGTTTATGACCAAAGAAGGATGGCCCGTGGCGGCGCCCTACCAGACCACTGGGGAGGCTTTGAAGCCGGGAGGCTATACGGTTTCGGAGGTGGCCGGCGATTATGAGATTATCCTGCATGAGTTGGATATCGACTATGCGAATCTGGATGTGAACCAGCCGAAGTTCATCACTCTGACGGAAGACGGAAAAATAACCGGCGACTATGAGGGAACCTGGGAGCTGGAATCCGGCACGTCCTATATCAGCCTGCATTTCAACGGACAGGAGTACAGCGGCGTGACTGTATCCATGGAGATCGAGTACACTACCATCGAGACAATGACCTTTACGGCGGTGGGACTGAATGACCAGATAACACTGTGGGGCAGCCGCTGCCCGTAAACCGGCGCCATATTACCGGCAGAAACAGGCCACAGCCATACAGTTGTCTATATCGGGAAAACGGCCGTATGGCCGGATATATTGTGAGCCTGCCAGCGCATTTCCGGAGGGAAATAGCTGGCGGGCCCTTCACAGGCATAAGGAGGCAGCATGGAATATGAAAACAGGGACAGCAGAAAAGTAGATATTGCGAAGGACATCATTTTTTTCTTTGTGACAACCGCAATTGCGTTTGCTTATTTTATGCTGGTTCTTTTGATTATCAGTTTTGTAACCACATCGTATATCCATTTTACCATTGAAGGCATCTTTATTATGGCCACGGTGGCCACGGTGGGAGTGGACATACATTATGTTGTGAAAAAGATACGAAAGTATAGAAAAAAATAACTGGAGCCAAGCCGATATCTATGATAGAATAGGCTATCTGCAGAAGGAGGAATGTATCAACATGGACAGTATCAATAAACCCTTTATCGAACAGAGAGCGGATCCCTATGTCTACCGGCATACGGACGGGACCTATTATTTCACGGCGTCTGTTCCTGCCTACGACAGGATCATACTGCGCCGTTCGAACACCCTTATGGGGCTTAAGGATGCCAGTGAGGTCACGGTCTGGAAAAGACATAAAAGCGGGAAAATGAGTGAACACATCTGGGCACCGGAGCTTCATTACCTAGACGGGAGATGGTATCTGTATTTTGCGGCAGGGAGACAGAAAAATATCTGGAAGATCAGGCCCTATGTTTTGGAGTGTATGGGGCAGGATCCGCTGCGCGGCCCCTGGGTGGAGAGAGGAAAGATACAGAGGGCAAAGGACGACATCTATTCCTTCAAGGCGTTTTCTCTGGATGCCACGATCTTTGAACACCGGGGGAACCGATATTTTGTATGGGCGGAAAAGGTCAGTGTGGGGATTCAGATCTCCAACATATATATTGCCAGAATGGAATCGCCCGTCAAGCTGGCCACGGCCCAGGTATTGCTTACCACACCCGATTATGATTGGGAGAGGCAGGACATCTGGGTAAATGAGGGACCGGCAGTGATCAAGAAAAACGGCAGGATCTTCCTGACCTATTCAGCCAGCGCCACCGGTGAATGCTACTGCATGGGAATGCTGAGTATCGGTGAGGATGAGGATATTCTGGATCCCAGGGCCTGGAAGAAGGAGCGGTATCCGGTGCTGGCCAGCGACAGCTCCCTGGAAATCTACGGGCCGGGACACAACAGCTTTACCACCTTAGAGGACGGCACGGACATATGTGTATATCACGCGCGGTCTTACGCGGAGATTGAAGGCGACCCGCTGTACGACCCTAACCGCCATGCCAGGCTGATTAGGGTGGAGTGGGATGAAAAGGGCTTTCCCGTGTTTGACTACCATAATACCGTTGAGTAAGATCCCAGGACAGAACCCATAAAACCCTGCCTTTTGCGGCAGGGTTTTTCTTCTAACCTTCTTTTTCTTCTTCATAATAGGCTTTCATTTTGATGGCCTGGTTGTAATCTCCAAAGTCTTCTCCAAAAAGAGTACATCCCCCCACATTGGCAGTATCCTTGGGCACTTCAAATCGAAAGCTGATATAGCTGTTGTAGTTTAAATTGAGATCCTGGATCTTTACATCGGATATCTTGTTGGTGCCGTCGATAAAACACCCTTCCTTGTTGATAATCAGCGTTTTTAACAGGCCGTACTGGTTCAGCAGCTCCGGCCACCAGGCAGGGCAGAGATATCCCTTGCGGGCGCCGAAATCGCCGGGACTCACCCACATGCCCAAGTCTATTCCGTTGATGGAAAAGTGAATATCCGAAGGGTAATCCTCATTGTAATTAGGACATTCCGAAGAGATCTCAAAAGAGATCTGCAGCTCTGTCAGTGTCTGTCCCGCCTGCAGATGGTTGGGCAGATTGTATTCCACATAGCCGCTGCCAAACCACAGTATGCCAGCCTTGAACCGTTCGGGGAAGGAAAACACCCTGGCATCGTCCAGAGAGCCGATGATGTCCTTGTTGGTGGCCAGCCCGCAGGTGGGCGTCACGCTGCAGGTGGTATAGTAACCCACCTGGATATCGTCTGTATAGCAGTGCCGCACATCCTTCATGGGCGCCAGATCGATCATCAGACGATCATATCGGGGGAGTACTATTTTCATTATGCCCCTTTTGCCGGAGGAGGTCCGAATCTTCACCAACCCCGCCTCCTCCAGTTTGCTTACATGCATGGAGATGGCGCCGTTGGTCAGTCCCAATGCCTCCGCCAGGTCGTTCATGCTCAGATTGTCATCCTTATAGATCATTTCCATGATTTTCAGACGCATGGGAGTGCTAAGTGCCTTGAATACAGTTTCCGCCTCTCCGATGGATTGAAAATATAACATAAGGTATACCTCGCAATATCTTTAGATTCACTGCTTTTAAAGCAATTCTATAATAATTTATTCTGCCATATATTCTATATAATTTGTACTACTTTAGCAAGAAGTTAAAATAGACAAAAAAAAGCGCAAAAATATGTGAAACATATTTATAGGTTTTGATTGACATAAAGTGAAATTCATAATACTATTAAATAAATTAAGAGAAAAGCGTAGTGTTTTAGTGAATAGTAAAATATACAGCAAAAAATAAAATGAAGGAGAGGTTTTAGAAATGGCAAAATTGTATGTAAATCCGAAGCATCAGATGGGACATATTAACCCGGAAATCCAGGGACATTTCTCCGAGCATTTGGGCAGATGTATCTATGAAGGGCTCTATGTGGGAGAAAATTCTGACATTCCCAACACCAATGGCATGCGCAATGATGTGGTAGAGGCGCTGAAGGAAATGCAGATTCCCGTGCTGCGCTGGCCCGGCGGCTGCTTTGCGGATGAATACCATTGGATGGACGGCATCGGTCCCAAGGAGATGCGCAAGAAGATGATTAACACCCACTGGGGCGGCGTGGTGGAGGACAACAGCTTCGGCACCCATGAGTTTATGGAGTTGTGCCGTCAGCTGGGCTGCAAGACTTATGTCAACGGCAACGTAGGCAGCGGCACGGTGCAGGAGATGAGCGAGTGGGTGGAGTATATGACCTTTGACGGCGTTTCCCCGATGGCTGACCTGCGCAGGAA
>CAMWTF010000300.1 GCA_947177105.1 uncultured Lachnospiraceae bacterium
CCATAGTATCATATTTATCAGGAAATTCCATGATGCTGTCATGGATACAGGCGGCCTTTGTGGCGGCCACGATCCGCTCCATATCCTGTCCCTCCACCCCGAAGGCGATATTGGCTTTTAATGTATCGGAAAACAGAAAGTTGTCCTGGGGCACATAGGCGATCTGCCGCCGCAGTTCCTTTAGGGGAATGGTGTTGATATCCCTGCCGTCCAACAGGATCATGCCCCGATCCGTGTTGTATAAGTGCAGCATCAGATTGACCAGGGTGGATTTGCCGCTGCCGGTGCGTCCGATCACCGCCAGGGTCGTGCCCGCCGGAACCTCCAGACAGATATCCCGCAGATCCGGCTCCAATGCTCCCTTATGGGTGTAGGTCAGATGGGAAAAGGTGATCTGCCCGGTCAGGGGCGGCTGGGTGCCGCGCGTATTCTCCGCCTCCTGACGGGTTATAGCCTCCTGACGGGTTATGGCCCCCAGGCGGTTCTTGGCCCGGGAAGCGGATTTCCCCCGGCCGGCCCCGCTCTTTCCTTCCGCGGCCTGCAAATCCGCCGCCTGTAATGTCCCCAGCCGCTGTTCTTCGAACCGCAGTTCAAAGAACTGCCCATCCCGCACCCCCGGTGCCTCCTCCATGACGGCGCGCACCCGCTTGATGGAGGCTCCTCCCTGGGCAAAGGTGTTGATGGCGTCGCCGCAGGCCAGCATAGGCCAAACCAGCATATTTACATATTGATGGAAAGCCACGAAACGTCCCAGAGTGATCTCCCCCACGATAGCCAGATAGCCGCCGTAGATCAGAGTCACCAGACTGCTGATGCCGATGAACACTTCCAGCAGGGGCATGACCACAGCCTGCAGCCGCACCAGGTTCAGGTTCTTCTCTCGGGTTCTCTCATTGGCCTCTGTAAAAGCCTTCATCTGCGCCTGCTCCCGGACAAAAGCCTTGATGACCCGGATGCCGGAAAAGCTCTCCTGCACATAATCCGTCAGGTCGGACACCGCCTCCTGGCGCTCTATGTACCTGGCATGGATTATTTTTCCATAATAGATAGTGCCGCCGCAGATCACCACCATGGGGATCAGGGCCAGCAGCGTCAGTTTCACATTCACATACACCATCATCTGTCCGATGACCATAACTGTCATCACCGTGGCGTCAAAGGCGGAGATCACCGCCATGCCGATGGCCATGCGGATGGCGTTTAAATCGCTGGTAAAACGTGTCATCAGATCGCCGGTCTTGTTCTCGTTAAAATAGTCCACACTCATTTTTTCCAGGTGGGCAAACATATCATCGCGCAGCTCTTTCTCTATTTTTCTGGCGGATCCAAACAAAAAATATCTCCAGAGGAAACGCCCGACGGCCAGCGTCAGCCCCAGCAGAAGCAGTCCCAGCAGACAGCCCTTCACGCCGCTCCAGTCCAGAGTATGGGCCGTCAGCCCGTCCGTGATGGCGCCTGTGATCCTGGGTATGTACAAATTGGCAAAATCTACCACGAAAAGAGTGATGATTCCCGCAAGGTAATGCCATTTATGTCTCTTAATATACTGCATGATAAAGCGCAATTCTTCCATGGTAAGTTCCTCTATCTTTCTTAAGCCGTAATTTTTATCATAACACAAAAGCAGCCCTAAATCTACATAAAATGTAAATTTAGGGCTAAAAGAGGAAACTGTGCCGCCTGTATCTTATTTTGCCAGCATCAGCATAATATCATTGCTTCTGGCGATAAACCTGGTCATGGCCTCCGGCGCCAGCGGCGCGTGTTGGATTTTGGCCAAATCATATAACTGCTCGCAGATCATCTCCACATTCTCGCCGTCCTGATGTTCCACCACATACTGCACCAGGGGATGATTTGCGTTCAGCACCAGGGTCTCCCCCTCCGCGCCGAAGCCTCCCATGTCCATGCCGTTCATGGAGTACATCTTCATCATGTCCTGCATCCGCCTGCTTTCCTCAGACAAAGTGATCACGGAGGAAATCTCCTTGTTTTTCAGCTTCTCCACCTTGACCGTGATCTTGTCGTTCTTCAGAGCCTTCTTCATGATGTCAGTGACGGCCTGGGCCTGCTCCTCCATCTCTTTTTCGGCCTTCTCGGAAGTCTTGTCCTTAAAAGTGTCCGTCAGATCCGCGTCAATGCGCAGGAACTTCACGCCCTCGTTCTTGGACTCCAGCTGGGAGATGAAAGGCTGGTCAATATTGTGGGTCAGGATTACCGCATCCATCTTGGCGGCTTTGAACATATTGATATACTGGCTCTGCTGCTGTTCGTCTGTCACATAGTAAATGATCTTCTCCTTTTTCTCTTCCTCGGCCTCCTCGCTGCCTTCCTCTGTCTCCTGGTTCTCCCCAGGCTCCTCTGATACGATCTCGGCCTCCACTGTCTCGCCCTTCTCGTCCACTGCGCTGCCAGCCTCTGCCGCCTCGCCGTTCTCGCCTGCGGCGCCGTCTGTCTCCTCAGAGTCCATGGGTTTGATCTCCAAGCACTCCGGCAGAGTCAGGTATTTGCCCTCCAGATTCTTGAACAGGATATAGTCGTTCATCTTCTCACAGAACTTGTCATCTCTCAGGCACCCGAACTTGATGAAGGGGCTGATGTCATCCCAGTACTTGTCGTACTCCTCCTTATCCGTCTTGCACATGCCGGAGAGTTTGTCGGCCACCTTCTTGCTGATAAACTCGGAGATCTTCTTCACAAAGCCGTCATTCTGCAACGCGCTTCTGGATACATTCAGAGGCAGATCCGGGCAGTCGATAACACCCTTTAACAGCAGCAGAAATTCCGGGATAACCTCCTTGATATTGTCCGCGATGAATACCTGGTTGTTGTACAGCTTGATGGTGCCCTCAATGGACTCGTACTCCATGTTGATCTTGGGGAAATACAGGATACCCTTTAAGTTGAAGGGGTAATCCATGTTCAGGTGTACCCAGAACAGAGGCTCCTTGTAGTCCTGGAACACCTTGCGGTAAAATGCCAGATACTCCTCCTTGGTGCAGTCGTTGGGATGCTTGGTCCACAGGGGCACGGTCTCGTTGATCAGTTCAGGACGCTTTTTAATCTTCAGCTTCTCCTCGCCGGGCTCCTCCGGCTCCTCGCCCTCCTTGGCTTCCTTGACCTCCGGGTGGATCTCCTCGATCACCACATCGTCCTCCAGCTTTTCCTCAAGCTTGATGATCTGGGTCTCCTGACTGTTGGCCTTGGACAGATAGATCTCCGTGGGCATGAAAGAACAATATTTCTTCAAAACCTCACGGGCCTTGTACTCATTGCAGAACTCCAGGCAGTCCTCGTTTAAAAACAGGGTGATAGTGGTGCCCACCCCTTCTTTGTTTCCATCCTCCATGGAAAACTCCGTGCCGCCGTCGCACTCCCAATGCACCGGCGATGAGCCCTCCTGATAGGAAAGAGTGTCAATATGCACCTCGTCAGCCACCATGAAAGCCGAATAAAAGCCCAATCCGAAATGGCCGATGATCTGATCCGCGTTGCTCTTGTCCTTGTACTTCTCAATGAAGTCTGTTGCGCCGGAGAAGGCGATCTGGTTGATATACTCCTCCACCTCGTCGGCGGTCATGCCCAGACCATTGTCGGTAAAGGTCAGGGTCTTGTTCTCCGGATCCACCACCACATCAATCCTGGCTTTGTAATCATCCGGCAGTGTATACTCGCCCATCATATCCAGCTTCTTCAGCTTGGTGATGGCGTCACACCCGTTGGAGATCAGTTCCCTGTAAAAGATATCGTGGTCATTGTACAACCACTTCTTGATAATCGGGAAAATGTTTTCGCTGTTGATTGACAAACTTCCATTTTTTGCTGCCATACTTACCCCATCCTTTTCT
>CAMWTF010000301.1 GCA_947177105.1 uncultured Lachnospiraceae bacterium
CCCCCCCCCCCCCCCCCCCCCCCCCCCCCCCCCCCCCCCCCCACCCCCCCCCCCACCCCCCCCCCCCCCCCCCCCCCCCCCCCCCCCCCCCACCCCCTCCCCCCCCTCCCCCCCCCCCCCCCCCCCCCCCCCCGGCGCAAACCCCCCCTCCTGATTGCTTTACTGGTGGCGAGAACATATATGCCAATCCCCAGACCCGATATGTACTGGGCGATTATGGTTGCCGCAGCCGCCCCCGCCGTCCCCTGCTGCCAGATGGCCACAAAGAGGATGTCCAGCCCAATATTCAGCACCGTGGAAATCCCCAGAAACACCAGGGGGATCACTGAATTTCCGATGGCTTTCAGATAGGCTCCGAAAAAGTTGTACAGGGCAATGGCCGGTATCCCCCAGAAAATCAGAACCAGATAATCCCTTGTGATCTCCCCGATCTTTCCGGGAATATGCATCCAGACCATGATCCAATCCACTCCCAGCAGAGAGATGGCCGTCAGCAGGACCGCTATCGCCATGGCCAGCAGAAACGAAGCGCAGACGCCCTTTTCCAGCCCCTCTTCGTCCTGTCTGCCAAAGCAAAGGGAAAATACCACTCCGCTGCCCATACACAACCCCAGCAGAACGGAAGTCAGAAAAGTCATCAGAGCAAAAGCCGCCCCCACTGCCGCCAGGGCATCGGAGCCCGCATAACGTCCCACCACCCAGGTGTCCACTATATTATAGCCCTGCTGCAGCACATTGCCCAGTATCATGGGCAGGGCAAAAAAACACAGGGTGGAAAATACTGATCCCTTTGTCAAATCTTTCTGTGCCATAACCGTACTTATATTTATCCTCCATCCCAAAATATAAAACCGTCATCCGGGAAACCATTTCCCTTCACCAGGTTTTACTGAACACATATTGAAAATCCCTCATAAATTCCTGCTGGTACATCTTCCCCAAAATCATACTGCTCTACTGTATCATTTTCAAATCCATAAACCATCACCCTCTGCTTTTCGGGATCCACAATCCAATACTCTCTAGTATATATTTCCTTTTTTCTCAATGCATCCATCCTTCATGCCTCCGCTCCTTATACTATTATAGGTAATGTTCTCAGTAAATACAACCACTTTCCATCATTCGAATACGAAGAAAGGCCCTGCTGTTGGCAGAGCCCTTCCAAGGAACTGTTAAGAATTAACTTTGCATATGCTTATGCCCTGTGAACCGGCACCGCCGCCAGCGCCTCACCCTCCACCTGGATCTGAATGGTATCGCCCTGCTCCACCTGGTCGGACAGGATCAGCTTGGCCGACAGGGTTTCCACATGCTTCTGAATATACCGTTTTAAAGGACGGGCACCGTATACCGGATCATATGCCTGGTCGATGATAAAGCGCTCCGCATCCGGGGTCAGACTGATAGTTAAGTCCCGCTCCTCCAGACGTTGGTTCAGCCCCTTGATGATCAGTGTAATGATGCCGCCGATATTCTCTTTGGTCAATGGCTTGAACAAAATCGTCTCGTCCAGCCGGTTCAGAAACTCCGGCCGGAAATGCGCCCGCAGTTCGTTCATCACCGCCTCCTCCGCCTCCGCGGAGATGCTGCCGTCCTCCTGAATGCCCTCCAGCAGGTAAGGAGCCCCGATATTGGAGGTCATGATCAGGATTGTATTCTTAAAGTCCACGGTGCGTCCCTGGGAATCCGTGATCCGGCCATCGTCCAGCACCTGCAAAAGCACGTTGAACACGTCAGGATGGGCCTTCTCCACCTCGTCAAACAACACCACGGAGTAGGGTTTCCTCCTGACGGCCTCCGTCAGCTGTCCTCCCTCCTCATAGCCCACATATCCGGGAGGCGCCCCGATCAGGCGGGATACGGAGTACTTCTCCATATACTCGCTCATATCGATGCGCACCATGTTGTTCTCATCGTCAAACAGAGCCGCCGCCAGGGATTTGGCCAGCTCCGTCTTGCCCACGCCGGTGGGGCCTAAAAACAGGAAGGAACCGATGGGCTTGCCCGGGTCTTTGATACCCGCCTTGGAGCGGATGATGGCTTCGCTGACCTTGGTCACGCCCTCGTCCTGGCCGATGACCCTCTTGTGCAACTCCTCGTCCAGGTGCAGGGTCTTGTTGCGCTCACTCTCCGTCAACTTGACCACCGGGATACCGGTCCAGCGGGAGATAATCTTGGCGATCTCCTCGTCGGACACCTTCTCATGCACCAGGGACAGATCCCTGGCATTGACCTTTTCCTCCTCGATCTCCAGCTGCTTTTTCAGAGCGGGCAGTGTGCCATAGCTGAGTTCCGCCGCCTTTTCCAGGTTCCCGTCCCGCTGGGCAATCTGGATCTGGTTGTTCACGTCATCGATCTGCTCCCGCAGCTTGGACAGATCCTCCACGGACTTTTTCTCATTGTCCCACTGGGCCTTTCGACCTGCAAACTCCTCTTTCAACTCCGCCAGTTCTTTCTGAAGATCGGCCAGACGCTCCTGACTCAGGCGGTCATCCTCCTTTTTAAGCGCCGCCTCCTCAATCTCCATCTGCATCACCTTGCGCTGCAGTTCATCCAACTCCGTGGGCAGGCTGTCCAACTCTGTCTTGATCAGGGCACACGCCTCGTCCACCAAGTCGATGGCCTTGTCCGGCAGAAAACGGTCGGAGATATAGCGGCTGGACAGGGTGGCCGCACTGACCAGAGCATTGTCCATGATCTTCACACCATGATAGACCTCATAGCGCTCTTTCAATCCCCGCAGGATGGAGATGGTGTCCTCCACCGTGGGTTCGTCCACCATCACCGGCTGGAAACGCCGGGCCAGGGCCGGGTCTTTCTCAATATACTGGCGATATTCATCCAGAGTGGTGGCGCCGATGCAGTGCAGTTCCCCCCTGGCCAGCATGGGCTTTAACATATTGCCCGCATCCATGGCGCCGTCGGACTTCCCCGCACCCACAATGGTGTGCAGTTCGTCGATAAACAGAATGATCTGGCCGTCGGACTGCTTCACGTCCTCCAGCACCGCTTTCAGCCGCTCCTCAAACTCTCCCCGGTACTTGGCGCCGGCCACCAGGGCGCCCATATCCAGAGAAAAAAGCTTCTTATCCTTCAGCCCCTGGGGCACATCCCCCCGGACAATACGCTGAGCCAGCCCTTCTACCACGGCAGTCTTGCCCACGCCGGGCTCACCGATGAGCACCGGGTTGTTCTTGGTCTTGCGGGAAAGAATGCGAATGACGTTCCGAATCTCACTGTCCCGGCCGATAACCGGATCCAGCTTCTGGCTGCGTGCCCTCTCCACCAATTCCTGCCCATATTTTTCCAGGGTGTCATAGGTGGCCTCCGGGTTGTCGCTGGTCACCCTCTGATTGCCCCTCACCGTGGACAACGCCTGTAAAAAGCGCTCCCTGGTAATCCCATACTCCTTCCAGATAGCTTCAATCTCCCGGCTGGGGAAACGCAGCATGGCCAGCATCAGATGCTCCACGGACACATACTCGTCCCCCAGCTGCTTGGCCTCGTCCTCCGCGGAGATCAGCGCCTTGTTCAGATGTTGTCCCATATAGACCTGACCGCCCTGCACTTTCACCCTCTTTTGCAGAGCCTGTTCCACCCGGTTTACAAAATGTTCCTTCTGGATCTCCATCTTCTCAATCAGTTTCAGGATCAGACTGTCCTCGATGGTCAAAAGGCTGTACAGCAGATGCTCCTGCTCTATCTCCTGGTTGCCATACTCGTAGGCCAGCTTCTCGCTGTCTTGCACGGCCTGCATGGATTTCTGCGTAAATTTGGAAATATTCATACATCTCACTCCCTTCGGTATATATCATTTTTGTTCTATAACAAATATAA
>CAMWTF010000302.1 GCA_947177105.1 uncultured Lachnospiraceae bacterium
AGCAGCGATCCCCTGCTGGAAGCTGCCACAGCCTATGTAAAGGACTACAAGCTGGACGACACCCCCAAGGATCTGTCCCGCCTGGATCCTCTGCTTTCCAACGAGAAGATTTTCGGCGTAGACCTGACAGCCATCCACATGGCCGACCTGGTTAAGAGCTATTTCGCCGAACTGTCCGCCGGTGTGGGAGCGGTAAAGGCAACCCTGGAGAAATATGTAAAATAGCATTTATTCTATAATAAACGGAAAACAAGGCAGGGAATCGCTTGCGATTTCCTGCCTTGCTGCCTTATTCCTCCGCTGCAAAAAAGAATACCCCGATGGCCCCGGGACCGATATGGGTTCCTATGGTGCCTCCCACGGAAGTGGCATCCAGATGATCCACATGGCTCTCCCACAGCGCCCGGCTGTCCTCCACATATTTCTGCAGCATATGATCGTCCAAGCCGGTATACCCCAGGTAATAGGGCATGGAGTAATCCACACCTCCGGCCTTCTGAATCTCCTGCACCAGCAGGTTATTTCCGTTGCGGGAGCCGCGGGCCTTGCCCACCATGACCACCTCTCCGTCCACCACGGACACCACAGGCTTTATGGACAGCATACCGCCCACCATAGCCACAGACTTTGAAATCCGGCCTCCCCTTTTTAAGTACTCCAGCGTATCCAGCAGAGCCAACAAGCGGATTCTCTTTCGGGCCTGCGTAAGCTCCGCCACAATCTCCTCCGCCGACTTCCCCTGGTCCTTCAGCCGCAGGGCGTAATCCACCAGGCACCTCTCCCCCAGCGTAGCATTTAAACTGTCCACCACATACACCTTACCCTCATAGTCCTCTGCCGCCACGCAGGCGCTCTGGTAAGTGCCGGAGAGTTTGCTGGATATGGTAATCACCACCACCTGCTCCCCTGCCGCCACCGCCTGCTCATAGACCTGCTCAAACTCATAGGGAGAGATCTGGCTGGTCTTGGGCAGTTCTTCAGACTCAATCAGCATTTCGTAAAACTGCTGGTGGGTCAGGTTCACACCATCCAGAAATTCCTTCTCCCCGAAATGTACATGCAGGGGAATAATCGTCAGATCCTCCCTGGGGTTCTCCTCAGAAGAAGCCCCTAATCTTTGAGGAATATCCGCCGCTGAATCCGTGATAATCCGTATGCTCATACTCTCTCATTCTCCTTTGATTTACCTAATAATTTTGAATTTCAAATATTTTGATTTTCAAACTATCTGAAGCATAGCACATATGCGGGGGAATGTCAAGCTATCTATGCCCTGGATCTGTGGGAAATATTCATCCATGGAAATACATGTCCAAAATGCGAACCGGAAACATTGATTGGAGCAAAAAAAAACGGCATAGCCACAAATGACTATACCGTAATATGTTTCATATCCAAACTTTATTTTATTTTTAATTTTGCTTTTACTTCGGCAACAATTTTCTCGATTCCCTTGATATCCTCTGCCCTTTTCGCCTCGTCCTCTTCCATATACAGCATACCCTCAATGGCCATTCTTATGCTGATGATGTTCTTGTAATCCTTATAAGAATCCAGAAATCTCTGGGTCAGGATTTCTTTGGACTTCTCCGTAGCGCCGAATGTTCTGCTCAATACATTGCCGCTATGGGTTACGCCCTGCACTTCTATCATACCGTTAGCCATCAACTTGCGCAATACCGCCTGTACAGTACTCTGGGTCAATTCTTCACCGGCTCTGACAATCTGGGTAGATGTCAACGGCTGCTCTGATGCGTGTAAAATCTTCAAAACTTCTAATTCGCGTGGATTTAACTTCATGGCAAACTCTCCCTTACATTATATTTCGTGTTGTAAAAACACTATAGTGCATTACCCACTTTTTACAAGTTCGATTTATTGGAAAACATCAAATCTTCCTTGTAAATTATATAAACATGATATTGCATATCTAAGAGTTTGTCAATGATTTTCATCATATTTTTCTCTCTTTGTCGCTTTTCCAAGACACAAAACCCAATCCGCAAGGCGCAAGGCGGATGGCAAAATCATCTATACCCCCACTTTTTTACAGATGTCCTGCAGACAGCACTTATCACAGTAGGGCTTGGTGCGGGCGGTACAGATCTCCCGGCCGTGGTTCACCAGTCTGTGGCAAAAATCATTGCCCTCCTGGGGCGGTATGAGTTTCCACAATTCCTTTTCCACTTTGGCGGGGTCCTTACATCCGTCCACCAGGCCCATACGGTTCACCAGGCGGATGCAGTGGGTGTCCGTGACAATGGCGGGCTTGCCGAACACGTCCCCCATAATCAGGTTGGCGCTCTTCCTGCCCACTCCCGGCAGAGCCAGCAGTTTGTCAAAATCGTCGGGCACTTTGCCGCCGTACTGATCCCGCAGCACTTTCATGCAGGCGCTGATATCCCTGGCTTTGCTGTTGCCCAGGCCGCAGGGACGCACGATTTTCTCAATCTCCTCCACCGGCGCCTGGGCCAATGCGTCCACGTCCGGGAATTTCTCATACAGCTTTTCCACCACCACATTCACTCTGGCATCCGTACACTGGGCCGCCAGCCGCACACTGACCAGCAGTTTCCACGCCTGGTCATAATCCAGGGAACATTCCGCCTGGGGATATGCCTCTTTCAGTTTCTCTATGATTGCCAGTGTACGTTGTTTCTTTGTCATATGTTCTCCTATTTGCCCTTGTCCGTAAACTGCCGATTTGTCGGCAGAAACTCACCGCTTCAGGCCGTCCGGTGTCCCTTCCCGGCCATATGAATAAATTTTCACATACTGCTCCATTTTTCCCGCAAGCCATTTCATCTCTTCATCCTCACTGCGGGGCGTATTATTGGTTTCTCCATCTGTTTCCGATGCATAGCTGTTCCATTTATTGTTGTCCGCTGTGAGGCTGCCGCAGACCATAAAACTGTTTACCTTGCTGCCTGCAAATATCTCAAAGCCCTGTACGCCCCCTGGCGCCATTCCTACTTTCACAAGGTTTGGATGATTTGCGTATACTTTGAGATCCCGCACCGGGTAGACAAATTCTTTCAGCTTCTTAAGTTCCGATACCGCCGCCAGCCCCTTCTCGTCTGCCGCGGAAGCGGCCAGATGAAATTCCGTCAGTTTCGCCAGCGCCGGAAGAAAATCCAGATTATCCATTACCTGCCAATGTAAATCCAGTTTTTTCAGGTTTCTCAGTTCCTTCAGAAAACCGCCGTCATGCAGTCCCATTCTCTCTATGTTCAGCTCCTGCAACTTCCCGAAATCCCCCAGTTTCTCCAACTCCATCCCTGTGATTTCCTGGATGCTGAGACTTCTCAAGGTTCCCAGCCCCGCCAGCGATGCCAATCCACTGGCATCCATCACATTCAGACTCAGTTCCTTCAGCGCCGGAGCCTGGGAGAGAGCGGACAAGTCCTCCCCGTCAAAGATGCATCTGGCAAAAATAAGTTTTTTCAGCTGCCGCGCCTTCGCGATCCCTTCCAAATGCTCCAGTCTGCAATCATGGAATATAAGTTCCTTCAGGTTGTCCATCTGTCCAAACAGTGCGCAGTCCACCGTTTTTTGGGTGATCAGCAGGGATTTTTCCTTGTCCAGAACCTGCTTTGCTACGGATTTATTCTTATAGCGTTCCTGCCAGAAGCCCGCAGGCAGCGGAATCTCTGTCTCGGCGCTTTCCTCCTGTATGGAGAGTTTTTCCAGGGAATTGAACAGGTGTCCGCTGGCCTCCATGAGAAAAGTTTCCTCTTTATCGTCCGTATTTACGGTAAGTATCCCCTCTTCCAGCCATGTGACCATTCTTCCC
>CAMWTF010000303.1 GCA_947177105.1 uncultured Lachnospiraceae bacterium
CACCTACATGGATGCGGCAGGAAGGGAACTCTATGTGGACGGAAATGATTACCCGCTGAGTTTGATTCAATTGGATGGAGATAATCTGGACGGATATCTGGAGGGGCTCTATTTCCTGATTATTGACCAGTTCAATCTGTCATCGCTGAGAGAGGATCAGATCCAGGCGATCCAGAAGTGGGTGGAGAACGGCGGAGGGCTGATTGTTGGAACCGGCATATATGCCGAGCAGACCCTTACCGGTTTTGACAAGGATTTCCTGGATGTGGAGATACATGGCGTCAGTGAGCCGGGAGAGGAGAATTTAGCTTCAGAAAATGTAGATAAATATGGTTATTATCAGGGATATACAGATGCGGAAGTTGATTTCAGGCAGATGCGTATTGCTCGCCTGAACTGCTTGAATTGGCTGGGAAATGTACATGAAAGTTTAGTGTTTCCGGCTGCTTACGCAACCGTCGGCGACGGTGCGGTGGCGGTTTATTATTGTTCGCTGGGAGATAAGGAACTGCAGAAGCTGGATAAGTATACGGTGGCGTATATGTATGAGGAGCTGATGGGCCAATCAAACGGTTTTCAGTCCACCAACAGACAGCTCAGCATGGAAAGCACGGGACAGAGGCTGCTGGCGTTTGTTGACAGCAGAAATACAGTGGTGGATTTCTCCTTACTGAAATGGCTGATCGGGATATATGTGGTGCTGGTGGGTCCGGTTCTGTATCTGATTCTGCGCAAAACCAAAAAGAGTGAGTGGTACTGGGTGAGTGTGCCTGCGCTGGGGCTGCTGTTCATCGCCGGGGTATTCCTGCTGGGGCAGGGAGCCCGGGTCAACGAGGCCAGGGTGTATTCTATCACAGCCCAGCGGGCTGACAGCAATCGGAAGGAAACCTATTTTCTGGCTTACCACTCAGGGGTAAAGCCATGGGAGATACGTCTGGAGGAAAGCTATGATGTGGCAGGGCCGGGCTGGAACGGATATGACGGGAAATATATCTATGGTGCCAACGATTACTTTTACAAGGTAAGCAATGCCGGCGGGGGACTGTCTGTGGGTATAAAGCCTCAGGAAAATTTTGAGAACGGTTTTCTCTATGCGGGAGGAAACGCAGAGCCCAGGGGAACCCTCTCTGGAACGCAGATTGAGGTATATCCCGGGACAGGCGGAGGGCTTTGCGGTACGGTCGCCAACGAGACGGACTGCGACTTGGCTTATATGGCAGTGTGGCTGGATCAGGAGCTCATGATATTTAAGGATGTGAAGGCAGGGGAAAATCTGGACTTACAGCAGGCGATGTCTGATGGCAGATGCGTGTATCAGGACAGTTCCGTGGAGAAGGTAAGGGATTTATTATACAGTGACCTGATCTCCATCTATGACTATCCAGGTTCCAAAGACAGGGATTACCGGGACGATGACATGGGGGTACTCGTCATTGGTCTGGGCGTAGCCATGGAGGTGGTTCCAAAGGGCAGAGAGTACGCGGTTATTGCGGGCATTGTGAAGGACTATGACAAGGCTGTGGCGGACAGGTGCCAGGAGACATCCTATGGATGCCTGTATGGATATGCGGAAACGGGGGTGTGACAGGGATGCTGCAAATCAATCATTTGTATAAAAGCTACGGCAAATTCCGGGCAGTCAACAATCTGACTCTCCACATTCCCAAGGGGGATTTGTTTGGGTTTGTAGGTCCCAACGGTGCGGGCAAGACCACCACCATCCGCATGGTGTGTGGGCTGATGCTGCCAAACAGCGGGGACATTTACATCAATGGGGTAGATGCGCTGGCGCATCATAAGGATATCAAAAAGCAAATCGGGTATGTGCCGGATTTTTTCGGTGTGTATGACAATCTGAAGGTGCGGGAATATATGGATTTCTACGGGTCCATGTACCGCATGAACTCCAGGGAGATTCAGCGGATTTCGGATGACCTGCTGGAACTGGTGAATCTCTCCGACAAGAAGGAGGCTTTTGTGGACACTCTTTCCCGGGGTATGAAGCAGCGGCTCTGTGTAGCCCGGGCTCTACTCCACAACCCGGCTCTGCTGGTATTGGATGAGCCCAATTCCGGGCTGGATCCCAGAGCCAGAGTGGAGATGAAGGAGCTTTTGCAGAATTTGAGGAGTATGGGCAAGACCATTGTGATTAGTTCCCATATTCTCTCCGAACTCTCCGAGATGTGCAACAGCATCGGGATCATGAACCATGGCAGCCTGGTGGCGGCGGGCCGGATCGAGGATGTGATGGAAGGGGTGTTCGGAAACAACCAGCTGGTGGTCACGCTGGAGGAGGGACGTGAGACGGCAATACGCATTGCCAATGAATATACCAAGGTCAAGGTGGACTCCGTAGGGGAGCATGAGATCAAGCTGTCCCATAATATGACAAAGCAGGAGATCGCCCAGATGGTGGGGGCAATGATCGCAGGCGGCGTGGTAGTGACCGGTTTCCACAAGCAGGAAGGCGACTTGGAGACACTGTTTATGCGCGTGACCGGGGACGGACAGTAGAGCGGTTGCACCGGGAATGTGCGCTATGTGGGGATATGCGGGGATATGCGGAACTCTAAATAGGAGGATTTATTATGTATTTAAACCCAATCGTTAAAAAAGATGTAAAGGTACAGGCTCGCAGCATGAAAATTTGTTGGGGGGTATTTGCATATGAATTGATACTGGCATTGGTTTTTTTCCTTGCCATGAGCATTATCCAGGGGGAAAGCCGGTATTCCTCCAGCAATATTTACAGCGCCATGGTATGGCTTTATCCGGTGCTGGCGGTGACCCAGCTGATTATTCTGGGACTGGTGGTGCCGGTCAGGACTGCCTCCGCCATATCGGGAGAAAAGGAGCGCCAGACCTTTGATATTATGATGACAACCAGTATGTCGCCTTTTTCGGTCATTATGGGAAAGGTTATGACTGCGATCGTGCAGGGCATGTTTTTCGTGGTGGCCAGTATGCCTGTCATGGCGCTGTCGTTCATCATCGGCGGCATGTCCTGGGTATATCTGTTCTTATTTCTGGGAATTGCGTTTTTGGTGTCGCTTTTCGCCGCCAGTATCGGAATATTGTGTTCTTCTCTGTGCAAAAAAAGCATCAGCGCAGTGATTATGTCCTATGTGTTCTATCTGATTTTTTTTCTGGGAACCATAGTGCCACCAACTGTGCTTGGGGTTGTGACGGCGAATTTAAAGTACACCCTGGGCAGCGTTCCGCAGTTCCTTGATAACTATGGGACAAATATTTACCTGTTCCTGCTGCTGAATCCGACGTTATATCTGGTGGAGTTTTTTGGCAGAGTCATGGCGGGAAGATCACTGGTAAACAGCATGGTGTCTTCCTTGGGGTGGGGGACGCAGAGCAAGGGGCCCATTGCTTTGATAACCACGGGATACTGGTGGCTTATCCTTGCCACAGTCCTGTTTGTGGGAGTATCCTTTCTGTTTCTCTGGATTGCGTCAAGGCGCATCAACCCTATCAAGGGACAGAGGCGAAAGAGCGGCAGAGCATAAGGAGATAAGGTTTTACGGGGAATGCATATGGATATCAGGAAGTATCTGACAGCACAGATCAAAAAGTGTAAAAACAGAATGAATCTGGCCAGGATCATCGATTGGGGCATTGTATCTGCGGCGGCGGGGGGCGTGCTTGGCATGGTCTGCGAACTGGTCTCCCTAATCTGGCCCTTTTACCATGTACATCTGGCGGCAGGTCTGTGTTTTGGACTGGGACGTGTGGCCGGAGCAGGCTATGCCCTGTAC
>CAMWTF010000304.1 GCA_947177105.1 uncultured Lachnospiraceae bacterium
GGCCTGCAGAGGGGCCTTTGCTTTGGCCTGCTGTTTGCGCTGGGCCTGGTAAAATTGCTGGATGGTATTGTCAGGGCGGCGATCCGCAGGTATGGCAGCCTGGACGGCAGTCTGGATTTCTCACTGTTTAGTCTGCGTTTCGTATTACATGTATATGCGGATCCAGCGGCGGTAGACCTGGATCATTCCAAATCCATCTCTCCGGCGGAGGCGGCATCGCTGGCGCTGGCGCTGTCCCTGGACGGGGCGGCTGCGGGCTTTGGCGCGGCGCTGGGGCAGGCAAGCATCCCGGCGGTGGTAACGGCCTCTTTGATTGCCAATCAACTCACATTGTTGCTGGGCTCCTGGCTGGGGGAGCGGCTGTCTAAAAGATTTAATATGTCCCTGGGCTGGCTGGGTGGGGTGATTCTGGTGCTTTTAGCCTTTAGCAAGTTGTGAAATATGGTGTTTTCTGTATAAAGATGTGCCGGAATGAGCAATACTCTCCGCGGACCTCATAAGAGCAGGGAGGCGGAGACAATTGTACATTGACTGGGAGAAGAGAGGATGCCTTGGAGGGCGGCGAATGCCGAATGAAGAACGATGAGGACTGAAGAGATGAGCGAGCCCCACAGTGTTCGAAAAAATTTTACCAGACAGGATAAGCGCAGCCGGACCATTCTGCTGTGCGAGATGCTGGAGTACCACAACGTGTTTTTGGAGGCAGCGTTCCGGGGGGACGGATACTCTTTTGAGGTGCTGAAAAATCCCGTGAAGGACAGAAATGAGGCGCTGCGCTATATCAGCAATGACTACTGCTATCCCACTGTGCTTATCATCGCCCAGTTCATGGAGTATCTGGAGAGCGGGGAGAGAGGGCCGGGAGAGGTGGCTTTCATGGAGCCCCAGGCGGGCGGCGCGTGCAGGGCGGGAAATATATACAATCTGCTGCAGCGCGTATTATACAAAAAATACCGGCAGGGCATGGAAGGATATGACGGCATTCCTGTGATCTCCCTGAATTTCCGCGGGCAGGAGAAACATTCGGGCTTCCGCGTCACGCCCCGGCTCTTGGCGGGGGCCATTGCGGCGGTGTGCTACGGGGATCTGATCATGTGCCTGTACCAGCAGGTGAAGCCCTACGAGGCAGTGCCGGGGGAGACGGATCGGGTGCGGGCCCGGGTGGAAGAAAAGCTGTGCAGGGATATTTTAGCTCATAAAAATGGAAGAAAGTCCCGGCTTCAGGGATACCGACATGCCATAGAGCGGTTCGGGGAGATTCCGCTGCGCCCGGAAAAAAAGCGGCGGGTGGGCATCACCGGCGAAATCTACATGAAGTTTTCGCGGCTGGGCAATGACAATATCGAGCAGTTTATCTTAGACCACGGCGGAGAACCTTACAGCGGCGGCTTTATCAATTACTGCATCTACCTGGTGGACACGGAGAGTTATATGGCGGAGCGCTGCGGGAGCGGGGAAAAGATAGGCCAGTGGCGCGACGGGGCGGAGAAGAAGGTTTATGACGCGGTGCTGCGCTATCTGTGCGGGCTTCAGGAGGAGTTGTTTGCCTGTATCTCCGAGGGCGGGCGGTTCCACACGGATCTGGGTTTCGCGCAGCTGAAGGAAAAAGCGGCGGGAATCATTGATTATGGCTGCAATACAGGGGACGGATGGCTCATTGCGGCGGAGGCGGCGCAATATGTGGAGAAGGGCTGTAAGAGTGTGTTGATCCTGCATCCCTTTGGCTGTCTGGTGAGCCATGTGTGTGAGCGGGGGATTCTGCAGAAGCTCCATCAGCGGTATCCGGATGTGACAATCCAGACTATTGAGTATGACTATGACCAGAGCAAAACACTGCGGGAGAGCCGGATCCTGCTGGCCCTGCAGGAGGGAGGGGAATGTGTATAATGCCCCCCTGCCTGTCATAAAACAGACAGGGGCTGTTGTTTTGGCGGAGGATTCTTTCAAGGATATATGTCTATATATGTCTGGTCCGGCAAAGGCGTCAGGCGCCCAGGCGGTATATCTCAAATTTTCTCTTTCCGATCACCTGCTTTTCCAGGCGCAGCCATGCGTCACCCTGATATTTTTGCTTCTTGTCCGTTATGACGGCAAGGATGGTATCCGGGCGGGCAATTCGGGAAAGCTGCAGATACATTGCCTGCAGGGGATTTCCGCCACCGTCCCCCCAGGCTACCAGATTGCCATAGGGCACATCCGTGATAATGATATCCGGCGCGTCCTCAAGGGGTATGGCTCTGGTGCAGTCCGCGGGAAACAGAGTGGATGGAATATCGCGGGAGAGACTGTTTTGCAGTCTCTCCAGACTTTCCAGAGCCTCCCGGTGGGAGGCTTTTTGATACTGCCGCAGAAGATCCTCCAGTTCCCGCCTCCGCTGCTTTAGTCCCTTCCGGGTCAGCAGGGCCAGGTTTTTCGCGGCGGTGGAAACCATCTCACTGCTGATGTCGCTGGCTATGATCCTGGCAATATTGCGATTACAAAAGCCCAGAACGGTCAGCAGATATCCGCCTCCGCAGCAGGGGTCATATATCGTAAAGCTCTCTTTTCTGGGGAGATAGCCCACGCATCTTTTGTAGATTTCGTTACCAAGCCGCACCGGAAAATTGGGAATGCCGCCTCCCCCATATAGTACCCTGCCGCTGGATAAATCTTCAAAGTTCCTATTTTCACAATATTTGTACTCCATGGACACGCTTCTCCTTATCCTGAATATTTCAGGCAAAATATACTGTAAAGTTTATATTATCACATCTACATAAATAAAGCGAATGAATGTCTAACTAAATTGGTCATTACCTTTTACCCATAAAGTCACTATAATATATCGAAAGAGAAAACAGTAAATTATGGGAGGATACATATGAACTTAAACATCGTGGAAGAGTACATGAGCAGAGTATTTACTATTATTATATTTTCTGCCACGGGAGCAACGGTATTTATTGGATTTCCATGATAAACACACTCCCGGTCATCTGCAGGCGTACCCGGTACAAATCGTGGTCCCATGCTTTTTTCAGTCGGTCATCCGTGATGGGCAGAACATCAACGGCTGGGGAGGAAGTCAGGGGCGCTGCTCCGGTAAAGGCGGCCGATGACAGACTGCCGATCTGAAGCTGTCCATCGCTCAGTACAGGCTTTTCATAGGTTATAAAGTTCAGTATTACATCAGGAAGGTTGGTGGTATCTTTGACCACCACCTTCCCCCTTTTTTTGTCCAGGGTCACGCTGCGACGGTAGGTGAGAGGGGCGGCGACTGCGTCCTCCGGCCGGGGGATGGGATAGGCTGTCAGCAGCTCCATGGAGATGGAGGGACTGTCGCCGAAACTGGTATTTACCTCCGTGGCACAATAGGCTTCTCCGTCTTTCTGGTCTGTCCCCATCAAAGTGGGGAGATTGTGGTAGCCGGACTGCATGGTCCATATCTCATAGCGCCTTGAAGAGAAGGTTTTTTCCGTATAACTTTCCACACCGATATCCACGAACAGGGGCTGCCCGTTTTTGTAGAGAGTGAAGCTGCCCGTATCGTTGTGGTTGTGGTTATCCGCATTGTCCCCGGCCTTTACAGCCAGATTCAGGGTGCCGTTTTGGGCAAGGAACAGTCCCACGCTGGGGTAGAAGATGTCCCGGCGTGGGTGTACATCCTGCCGGGACGCCTCTTCCCGGGCCTCATCCGTCTGAGTACCGTGACCGTAAGAATAGACCTCCTCCCAATAGATTATGTTCTGGAACCGGTGGTAGAGACTTATGCGGTTCACCTCATCAG
>CAMWTF010000305.1 GCA_947177105.1 uncultured Lachnospiraceae bacterium
CGATCACCTGTTCCGATTCCCGGGAGGCAGGGCCGTTGCCCACGGAGATCAGGTCCACATGGTATTTGCCAATCAGGCGTTTCAACTCCGCCTTGGCCTCTGTCACCTTGTTCTGGGGCGCGGTGGGATAGATCACCTTGGTGTCCAGCACCTTGCCGGTGGCATCCACCACCGCCAGCTTACAGCCTGTGCGGAAGGCCGGATCCCAGCCCAGCACCACCTTTCCCGTGATGGGGGGCTGCAGCAGCAGCTGCTCCAGGTTCTTGCCAAACACGGAGATGGCGCCGTCCTCGGCTTTCTCCGTGAGTTCGTTACGAATCTCCCGCTCAATGGCAGGGGCAATCAACCGCTCATAGGCGTCCTGGCACACAGCCTGCAGCACCGGGGTAGTCACCGGATTATCCGCCTTGATCAACTGCTTTTCCAGAAAGCGCAGGATACGTTCTGTGGGGGCGCTGAGCTTCACGGTCAGCACTTTCTCCGCCTCCCCCCGGTTCAGGGCCAGCACCCTGTGTCCGGCGATCTTTTTCACCGGCTCCTCAAAATGGTAATACATCTCATACACGGTCTGGGCCTTTTCGTCCTTGGCCTCACTGCTGATGATGCCCTCCTCTGCGGTAGCCTGGCGGATGTAGCTGCGGTAGTCCGCCTCATCGGATACCTGCTCCGCCAAAATGTCCATGGCCCCCTGCAGCGCCTCCTGGGGCGTGGCAACCCCTGGACCTGCGGTTCCATCTTCAGAAACATATTTGGCCGCCTCCTCTTCCAGCGGCGTACGGATCTCCTGGGCCAGGATGATCTGGGCCAGCGGCTCCAGGCCCTTCTCCTTGGCAACGCTGGCTCTGGTTTTTCTCTTGGGGCGGTAGGGTCTGTACAGATCTTCCACCGCCACCAGAGTCTGAGCCTCCACAATCTTTGTCCTCAGCTCCTCCGTCAGCTTGCCCTGCTCCTCTATGGTGCCCAGCACCTGCTGCTTTTTCTCCTCAAGACTTCGCAGATACTGCAGGCGCTCATGCAGATCACGCAGCTGCTCGTCATTCAGGGATCCGGTGGCCTCCTTCCGGTAACGGGATATAAAAGGGATGGTATTGCCCTCGTCGATGAGCTTGACGGCAGCTTCCACCTGCCATTTTTCTACCTGTAGTTCTTCCTTGATTGTCTGTAAAATGTCCATATGTATTTCCATGCCTTTCTTAATTTGAGTTCCGCATATTTCGGAAACTTGCTGTTTTGAGTTCCGCATCCAACCTGATGCCGATCTGACTCACCGATACTACTATAGCAGATCACCCCTTGTCTAATCAAGAAATAAAATGCGTTATTCCGCTTTCTCATAAAAAATCTGTTAAATCTTGCGGATCTATTTGCTATCTGTTCAAAATAATGGTAAGATGCTTTATAGCTAAGAAAGTAGTTGATTCCCTGATATTGGTTTAGGACATTGTATGCCTGAAGGGAATCCGAGGAATATAAGATAGGAGTGCATGATTATGGACTATCGTCAAACCCCTCCTGCCCCTCGCAGGAATCCCTTTACCATCGCTTCAATGATCCTGGGCATCTGTTCCCTGTTGACCATATGTACGGCGGTATTGCCGCTGCCTCTGGGCGCACTGGGCATCCTTTTTGCCATCCTCTCCTACCGCAAAGGGCGGCGCATGGACGCCATGGCCGTCACCGGCCTGGCCACCTCCTGCCTGGGACTGGCCTTCTCCGTGGTTATGTTTGGAGCGGTATTTTCCGCGATGCCCGACATGCTACGTGATCCGGAGTACAGGGACATGCTCAACCGCTATTCCGAGAGCATGTATGGCGAGAGCTACGACGATCTGTTCGAGAGGGCCTATGGCATTGACTTAGACGACCTCTTCCCCACCGAGTAAGCAAGTGTGAACTCCAATCAGTAACTGCCCGCACAGCGCCCCAGAGAAACTTCTGGCCTCGTTTGGGACAGAAGTTTTTCTGCCGGTCATGGGCGCTGGGGGGGCGGTTACGGAACTTTAATCAGTAACTGCCCGCACAGCGCCCCAGAGAAACTTCTGGCCTCGTTTGGGACAGAAGTTTCTCTGCCAGTCATGGGCGCTGGGGGGCGGTTACGGAACTTTAATCAGAAAGGATTATAGAAATATGAATGTACGGTATATGACCTCCTCCGAGTTAAAATCCCGGGCCAAGGATCTGCTGGACGGCCGCTTTGGATCCGCTATGCTGATCCTGTTTCTGGGCAATATGGTCTCAATGACATTGACCTTTATGGTCACCAATTTTTTTAATTCCTTTCAATTAAACTTGTCCCTGTCCATTCTGGCCCGTATATTGATCCCCCTGCTGATCAGTATGGTAATTGCCCTGTTTACCAATATCTTTTCCGCGGGATACGCGTTGTTCTTTTTGAATATGGCCTGTAAGCGCAGTTATGATATCTCCAATCTGTTCTACGGTTTCCGATGGCAGCTGAAAAAATGTCTGATACTGTCCGGCTTTTTTTCCGTTGTATACATGATCCTCCAGCTGCCGTGCCAGATTTGCAGCATTATGTTTTTGCAGAGTAAAAACATGAACTGGCTCACGGCCACCATGTTGGCCGCTTCCGCCGCCATAGTGATCCGCGTGGTATTTTTGCTCATCTTCTCCCAATGCTATTACCTGATGCTGGACTTTCCGGATTACTCCGCCGGGCAGCTCCTCCGCAGCAGTATGCGGCTTATGAACGGCCATAAGGGACGGCTGTTCTATCTGCAAATGAGTTTTATTCCCCTGGTTCTGCTGGCGCTGCTGTCCTGTGGTATCGGTATGCTGTGGCTGCGCCCTTATATGCAGATGACGTGTACCTGCTTTTTTCTGGATCTGATGAATCCCCAGAAGATACCTGCTGAAAGTGCTGATACCACCTGACTTCTATGGGTTTTTCCGGCGTTTTCACATATAAGAAGGGCCACCCGGCATATGTCGGATGGCCTTTTCTTATATATAATATTGTGAGAGTGAAAAGCATTGGTCTGACGCTAATGGCAATGGCCGCCGCAGTGACGGCAATCTCCGCCGCACTGAATGGATTTCCCGTTTTTCTTGTCCCGCACCATGCCCCTGATCACCAGGGCCACAATAGCTGCCAACACTACCAATACAATGAATGTACCCATCTTAATACCTCCCAGAGGATTTATGCCGCCATCTTCTTCATGGCCTTTATCTCCAACGACTTGCTCTCCTTATAGGGTCTGACCAGCAGATAGATAAAGCCGGCCAGCAGCAGGAACGCTACTATTGTACCAAACCCAAAGACTCCTGTAAAGAGCATCCCGATCTGATAGATGCACAGAGATACTACATAGGCAAGGCCGCACTGATAACCGATGGCGAACCAGAACCACTTTGCGTTGTTCATCTCCCGCTTGATGGCGCCCATAGCCGCAAAGCAAGGGGCACACAGCAGATTGAACACCAGGAAAGAGTAGGCGGCCAATTGGGTCATGCCCTCGAAATCCAACACACCGAACACGCCCACCACCTCTTCCTTTGCCACCAGTCCCATGATGGTGGCGATAGTGGCACGGATGTTGTCAAAGCCAAGAGGCGCAAAGATAAAGCTGATGGCACCGCCGATAATTCCCAGCACACTGGTCTCCAACTCCATCTCCCCGTCAAACATAAAGCGTCCGTCTACCACGCCGAAGCAGGAGCCAACCCAAATGATAATAGAGGATAAAAGGATGATGGTGCCGGCCTTTTTGATGAACGACCATCCGCGCTCCCACATG
>CAMWTF010000306.1 GCA_947177105.1 uncultured Lachnospiraceae bacterium
TGGCTTCGCTGCACACGGGGACGGCGGATGAAAGCAAAATTTTGACAACGGCGGCAGCGGCAGTATTGGCCGTGGGAGTGCGCTTCGCCTGCACTGTCGGCGCAAGCTGGATGGGCTATCTATCCTCCAAGGCGGTGAAAAGGACGCTGCGGGAAAAAATCTATCAAAAACTCCTGCGCCTGGGAACTTCTTACCGGGAGCAGGTAAGGACCTCGGAGGTGGTACAGGTGACGGTGGAGGGTGTTGACCAGCTGGAAACCTATTTCGGCGCCTATCTGCCCCAATTTTTCTATGCGATGCTGGCGCCCCTCACCCTGTTTGTATACCTCTGTTTTGTGAATGTCCCCTCCGCCGTGGCGCTGCTGGTCTGCGTTCCCCTGATCCCTGTGGCCATTGCGGCGGTGCAGACCTGGGCCAAGAAGCTGCTGTCAAAATACTGGGGCCAGTATACGGCGCTGGGAGATACTTTTCTGGAGAACCTGCAGGGGTTGACGACTCTGAAAATCTATCAGGCGGATGGTTTCAAGAACGAGGAGATGAATGAGGAGTCGGAAAAGTTCCGCAGGATCACCATGAAAGTGCTGACTATGCAGCTGAACTCCATCACTATTATAGATCTAATTGCTTACGGCGGTGCAGCGCTGGGCGTGATCATGGCGGTCACCCAATTCCGGGCGGGGAATGTCTCCCTGTCGGGATGCCTGCTCATTATTCTGCTGGCGGCGGATTTCTTTATTCCCATGCGGCAGCTGGGGAGCTTTTTCCATATCGCCATGAACGGCATGGCGGCCAGTGACAAGATTTTCCGGCTGCTGGATCTGTCCGAACCGGAATCGAAAGCCATGGAGGTTCCCGGAGACTGCTCTATTGTCTGTGACCGCCTGTGTTTTTCTTATGAGGAAAATCAGTCTTCTTTCTGTGGATCTGTGGATGATTTGACTCATGAAAATGCATCGGGCATTGCAGGGGAGAGCAATCTTCAAAGGTCTCAGCAGGAAACCCCGCCGGATAAAAGGGAGATTCTGCATCAGGTTCATATGGAATTTCCCAGAAGCAGCTTTACCTCTATCGTGGGAGAGAGCGGCTGCGGAAAATCTACTCTGGCCGCTATCCTCATGGGGCGCAGCAGGGGATATGGCGGCTCGGTAAAAATTGGCGGTGCGGAACGAAGCGGCTTATCCGAAGAGAGCCTGATGGAGAATTTCACCTATATCAGCCACCAGAGCTATCTGTTCAAGGGGACGGTTCGGGAAAACCTGCGGATGGGAAATTCGGAGGCTTCGGACGGAGAATTGTGGGCGGCGCTGGAGCGCGTGAAACTGGCGGATTTTCTAAAAGGAGAGAGCGGATTGGACACGGTTCTCACAGAGAAAGCCTCCAACTTTTCCGGCGGTCAGCGCCAGCGGCTGGCGCTGGCCAGGGCGCTGCTCCATGACAGCCAGGTATATATATTTGACGAGGCCACTTCCAACATTGATCTGGAGAGTGAGAATGATATTATGGAGGAAATCCACAGGCTTGCCGGTACAAAAACGGTAATTCTGATCTCCCATCGCCTGGCCAATGTGACCGTCTCCGACAACATCTATGTGATGGAGCAGGGCAGGGTGGCGGAGAGCGGAAACCATGAAAAACTCCTGAAGGAGGGCGGTGTCTATGCAAAACTGTGGGATGCCCAGCAGGATCTGGAGAATTACGGGAAGGGGGATAAGGGAAGATGAATAGCAGACGAAGCGGCTTTAAAGTCATGGCAAGGCTCATCGGGCTTGTAAGGCCCTTGGCAGGTTTTATGATATTGGCGATTGTCATGGGGCTTACGGGGCATCTCTGCGCAGCCTTTATCACTATTTTCGGCGGTTACGCGGTGCTTGATGTGCTGGGATTCTGCATGGATAGGGTTATACCTTTGCGGACGGTGTTTGTCTGTATGTTGGTGTTCGCAGTCCTGCGGGCGGCGCTGCGCTATGCGGAGCAGGCGTGTAACCATTTTATCGCATTCAAGCTGCTGGCGCTGATCCGTGACAAGGTATTCCAGGCTCTGCGCAGGCTCTGTCCTGCCAAACTGGAGGGCCGGGACAAGGGGGATCTGATTGCGGTCATAACCTCGGATATTGAACTGCTGGAGGTGTTTTATGCCCACACCATCTCTCCGGTGGCAATTGCGCTCCTGTTTACGATCATTATGTGTCTGTTTATCGGTTCTTTCCACCCGGCATTGGGCCTGCTGGCGCTTCTGGCGTATGCGGCGGTGGGAATTGCGGTTCCCCTGGTCACTTCCAGATTAAGCGGCGGGGACGGCATGGAACTGCGGGTCAGGTCCGGGGAACTGAGCAGCTTCATTCTGGACAGCCTGCGAGGACTGCCCGAGACGATCCAGTACGGGCAGGGGGAGAAGCGCCTGGCGGAGATGAATGCCAGAACCGAAGCCCTCTCGGCGGATGAAAAGCGCATGAAACACAGGAGCGGATGCAGCACTGCGGTGACAAACACGGTGATCCTTTTGTTTGACCTGGCCATGCTCTTTGTCAGTGCCATGCTCAGCCGGTGGGGCCGTGTGGACTTTTCAGGGGTACTGGTTCCCACCATCGCCCTGTTTTCTTCCTTTGGACCGGCTATAGCTCTGGCCAATCTGGGAAGCACACTGCAAAACACTTTTGCGGCGGGGAACAGGGTGCTGGATATTTTGGAGGAGGAACCGGTGACTGAGGAAATCCGGGATGGCGCCACGGTGGATTTTGCGGGCGCCCAGGCAGAGAATGTCACGTTTTCCTATGAAAACGAGAAGATTCTGAATGGTGTAAGCCTTGCGTTTGCGCCCCATAGGATCACAGGGATTGTGGGAAAAAGCGGTTCCGGGAAATCCACACTGTTAAAGCTGCTTATGCGGTTTTGGAAAACAGGTGGCGGGGAGATTCGTATTTCGGATACTGATATCGAGCAGATCAACACGGCGTGTCTGCGGGAGCTGGAGAGCTTTGTCACCCAGGAGACTCATCTGTTCCACGACAGCATCCGCAACAACTTAAGGATCGCGAAGCTGGACGCAACGGACGGTGAAATTGAAGCCGCTTGCAAAAAAGCCTCCGTCCATGACTTTATCATGAGTCTGCCCCAAGGGTATGACACGTCTGTGGGAGAACTGGGCGATACTCTCTCAGGCGGAGAGCGGCAGCGGCTGGGGCTGGCCAGGGCGTTTCTGCATAATGCGCCATTCCTGCTTCTGGACGAACCAACCAGCAACCTGGACAGCTTAAATGAGGCGGTTATTCTGAAATCTCTCCGGGAGGAGCGGGAGGACAGGGCGGTGGTGCTGGTATCCCACCGCCAGTCCACCATGCGGATCGCCGATGCGGTTTACACGGTGGAGCGTGGGAGGATGAGTTGATGACGAAGAGCAAAAAGAAGATTGGAGAGTAACAATGAGACTAAAAAAGATATTGTATATTGTGGTGGGCTGTGTTGCTGTGGGTCTTGGGGCCCTGGGGGCTGTTCTTCCGCTGCTTCCGGCATTTCCCTTTCTGCTTTTGGCGGCATTCTGTTTTGCCAGAAGCTCCCGGCGGCTGCACAACTGGTTTACCGGCACTAAGTTGTACAAGAACAATCTGGAAAGCTATGTGCAGGGAAAGGGTATGACCAGGAAAACCAAAATCCGCATCATGGTTACCGTAACGCTGTTGATGACAATCGGTTTTATCATGATGGATCAGGTCCTGGTAGGGCGTATTGTCCTGGGCTGTGTGTGGGTGTGTCA
>CAMWTF010000307.1 GCA_947177105.1 uncultured Lachnospiraceae bacterium
CACGTCCACCATCTGCCCCGGCATCCGGGGGATCACCACCGCCGCTCTGTACTGAGGCGGATAGATCAGGGGCACCGGCTCATCCATGCGATAATGCATGGTCACTTCCATCCCCTCCCGCAGCATCACGTAATCCAGCACGAAGGTGGTGGGAGACACCATAAAGTTTACCAGGTTCCCCTGCTGATCTTCCAGCCCCACAAACATCATGCAGCCGTCCGCCCGGCGGTTGCCGATGCGTGTGGGCTCCATGCTCACAATGGTGCCCTGTACGCCCCGATACGCTTTCTCTCTCCTGCGGTTTCTGTCAAATTGCATATCCATGTTTTTACCCTCTTTCCACGCAGCCCTTGCCCATGGCACACCCCGGTATGCTTCTTCCCGGCGGCGGGCCATCCGGGCAATTCGCTGTCTCTTTCATAGTACGCCGGAATGCCTGTTCGGGTTCCTTGAGTACACTGTTCGCCCATGAAAGCTCCGCTTATTTCTCCTGTTCTAAACAGTATGGAGCATGGAAACCTGGCATTGACTGGCTTTTGTATCCATATTATATGCCCAGGATCGTCCCGCCTCCCAGCACATACTCCCCCTCGTAAAATACCACCGCCTGGCCAGGGGTGGAGGCCCGCACTGGCTGGTCAAAACTGCACAACACTTTCCCGTCCGGCTGCTTTTCAATAACGCAGGGAGCGCCGCCGTGATTGTAGCGGATCTTCGCCACTGCCCTCCGGGCTTTTGTCAAATCCTCCACCGCCATATAATTCACCTGATCGCAGAGCACCTGCCGGGTAAACGTGTCCTCATTCTCCCCCAGAACCACCTGATTGGTCTTGGGCCTGATCTCGGTCACAAATATCCGGCGGCCCATGGCCAGTTCCAATCCTCTGCGCTGTCCCACGGTATAGTGGGTAATGCCCTTATGCCGCCCCAGCACCTGCCCGTCCTTTGTGACAAAATCCCCGGGAGGCGGCACCCGCTCTCCCGCCTCCCGGTCTATAAAAGCCGCGTAGTCGTGATCCGGGATAAAGCAGATCTCCTGGCTGTCCGGCTTATGGGCTACCGGCAGCCCCTGCCGCCGCGCTATCTGCCGGATCTCCTCCTTGGTATACTCCCCTACCGGCATAAGCGTGTGGGCCAACTGCTCCTGGGTCAGGTTGTACAATGCATAGGTCTGGTCTTTTTGGGCCGTCACAGAATTTCTTATGGCAAATCGCCCGTTGTCCAGCCTGTCCACCCGGGCGTAATGGCCGGTGGCAATGTAGTCCGCCCCCAACTCCAGGCTGCGCCGCAGCAGGGATTCCCATTTCACATAGCGGTTGCAGGCGATGCAGGGGTTGGGTGTCCGCCCTTGGAGGTATTCTTCCACGAAATAATCCATGACATTCTCCCTGAACTCCCGCTTAAAGTTCATCACATAGTAAGGAATTTCCAATACCTGGGCCACCGCTCTGGCATCCTCCACCGCCGACAGACCGCAGCACCCTCCCTGCTGGGCCTGCGTCTGCGGATCTTCGTCCTGCCAGACCTGCATGGTGACGCCGATCACCTCATATCCCTGCTCCCGCAACAAATAGGCCGCCACCGAGGAGTCCACGCCCCCGGACATGCCCACCACCACTTTCTGCTTCATAATTACCTCTTTCCCGGCAGTTACCGTTCATTATAAAACCGCGCCGGACACATCCGTATCCGACGCAGACATTGTAGCATATTAAGGGAAGAAACACAAATACAGGGAATCACTTATTCTCATTAAAATATAGTTCCGCCCGGCTCTCCATGATATCAATCACCTCGTCCAGGCTCTTGACGCCGGAAAAATAGTCTGTCGCCTCCTCAGATATAATACCCAGCAGCTGACTTACGGTGGGATCCTCCAAAACGGCCGTGTCTATAGCGCCTCTGGTCATATCGGCATAGCGCTGCCACATAGCGGTTTCATCGGCGGCATCCTCCTTGTCATGCATCTGCCTCAACATATTCTCCAGCTGCTCCTGTCTTGCCGGAAATCCGCTGGCATACTCAATATCCGCTTCCTCCGTCAAGAGTTCCTCCAGATAGATCCATGCCCCCTCCTTATTTCTGGAACTGCTGGAAATACCTGTGGGGGTGCTAATATAGATTATTCCTCCGCCGTCTTCTCTCTCCGCGCCAGGATATCCAATGAGCGCCATCTCCCTTCTCTGCTCATCCTCCAGCCACAGGAGCCTATTTGCGCTGTCCAGAGATACGGCAGGCATCAGGACCTCGCCATCACTCACCCGCCGCTCCAGATCATTTTTGCTCAATCCGAGATTTTCATCAATCCGCAGCCCGTCAACTCTAGCCAGCAGACTGCGGAAACGATCATTGTCCAGGTCCACCTTTCCGCGCTCCAAATCCACAAAGCCAGCCAGTCCTCTGCGAAGCGCAATGTGAAGAATGGATTTTTTCCGTTCCGTCTGATTGTCCTGTATGCCACTGCCTCTTACAACGAAATAGGCATTGGGATACGCCTCCATAAAGTCCAGAAATTCCTCAATGTCCCAGCTGTCCCTGCCCTCCGCCAGACTTTTGGGGATGGCCAGGGTAGAGATGTAGAACTCCTGCGGCAGAGCATAAAATCCCCCCTGCACTGTCATAGCCTCCCGCAGCCGGGGCACAAAATCCTCCAAACTGATATATTCACTCTTCTCCACATACGAGGTCAGATCCTCCAGCCAGCCCTTTCTGGCATAGTTCAGATATTCCCTCGTACTCCAGACTTCCACCAGATCCGGCGGGTTCTTGCCCACCAGGGACAGCTGGATCTGCTGCAGCCGATCTTGGTAATCATTGGTGCCATAGGCCCGCACCTGCAGCAGATACCCCGGATGCCGCTGGTTAAAAAGCAGAATCCGCTGGTTGAGATCAGAAGACACACTCACGGAAGCGATGGACAAAAAACGCCCCTCTTCCTTTGGCCCCCACTTCAGTGAAACCGTCTGCATACCGGAATTTACATGCAGAAGCATCTCCCACCCATTTTCCTGCGCCAAAAGCTTGTCTATCTGATAGTAGGAAATCAGGTTCTCTTCCAGGGAAAACGCGGGTTCCATCTCCCCGGACTGTATGTTATAAATATACGATGTAATCCTGTCGTGGAAAAACAGTCCGGCTCCCCCTGCCGCCTGCAGCGGCATCTTTCCCTCCACAGCCGCCATCTCGTCCAGACTTTGGGCTTCCTCATTCCATTGATATATCTTATACTGTCCCAAATCCTCCAATCCGCCCACAGGAGGTCTGGAAAGGGCCACCAGATAGACCATCCCCTCCTTGTCACTGGCAAGCACGGCACTGGCTGCGGAAGTTTCCACATTATCAATGGGATATTCCGCCCTGCCAATCTGTTCCCCCTGGGCAGAGAATACATACAGATATGTGTCGGCAGCCATAAAAACGGCGCCGTCCTCTGCCGTGATTAGTTTTATCATAAGGGGACTTAATTTTTTGTCCCCAGAATACTCATCCAGAACGTTTTCCCACAACAGCTGTCCCCGGTCCGAATAGCATTGCAGCGCAAAGCTGATATCTTTGGGATTGATTGCGCCGTTGTCATCTTTTCCATAGACTTCCGCCACACACAGGAATAACCGCTCCTGATCAGAGCCTCCCGCAAGTATCTTCTGTACCCACACATTTTCCGGCAGTGAAAAAAGTTTCTGCTTTTCCCCGCTGTCCGGATCATATAAACTGACGGCTCCTCCCATGCCGGATGTCACCATATAGA
>CAMWTF010000308.1 GCA_947177105.1 uncultured Lachnospiraceae bacterium
ATCATATATCGAACATTCTTGGCAGCGTCAAACAATAAATCCTCCGGCACTTCATGGCTGGTCCAGTTAAGCGCCAGCGCAAAATCCAGATAGGAATTGCTGTATACATACTGCGGACTGTTCCCCATAAAGTACACCCGCTCAATTTCCTCTCTGGTCCTGGGGGTAAAATCCCCCGGCAGGCGCATGGTAACTTTTCCGTCCAACAGAGCCTTGTCCTCAAAGCGCACAGGAATGTGGAATATGGCCACCTCCTCGTCATAGATGGACTGCTCCAATTCCGCCTTGATGACCTTCTCGGAATGCCGTTCCTTTTCGTTTCTCTCCATCTGCTTTCTCGCCTGTAATATGGCTTCATCGGTATATATCATCTTTTAATCCTCCAACTCCGTATTTTCTTTGTCAGAAACCGTCATTCCCAGCAGAGTAAGCGCGCCTTGCGCCATAACCTGACGCCTAAATGTATCTATGGTTTGAACCGCATCACCCATGCCCTCAGGCAGGTTGTAGAAGGCAAAGTTTTCCCCGTCCGTCTTGCTGCAGGTCACACAGCGAACCAGACCAGAAACTGCGTACATAAGCATGCCTGCGCCTGCCTTCTGCATCTTTTCGCCAATATCCGATACCTCCAGTTCCACCTGATAACCCTCCCGGACGAAATAATTAGCGATCCCACAGGGCATCATGCCGAAGGCATTGCTTAAGAATCCGCTGGGTTCCATGTCATAGACGATGTCCGCGAAGGGCGGCGTCTCCTCCCCCTTCAGCAGCTTGCAGGCATTGTAGACCGCAACTGCCCCGCCACCAGCCTGGGCCACTGTAAAATGATTGATCTTGAACGCATCCATAAGCCCCTGGCTGACAATCATGCCCGCACTGTCCAAAAACGGTCCCGCAAGCGGAATGGACTGATTGTGTACGTAATTTTCCTCTCTCTGCTGTGAGGAGCACAGAATGGCCTGCATCCATACAGGGCCAAAAGTCATAGGGAAATAGTCCCCCATAGAGCCGCAGGTGCTGGCGGCCTCCGTTGCCGTGCCGGCCGTCGCCGCTGCCGCCATATACATCTGCGCCTCCTGTACGGCCTGCTCCCCCTGCTCGCCGGTGGAAGCAATCCTTTCCATTGCCGCCTGCAGAACCGCATCCGTCTCCTCCTTGACATAATCGTGCTCTTCCTCCTCCGGCGCTTCTTCCTGGCCCTGGTCCTCATTTTCCTGGGGATACTCGTCCAAAGGCACAAGGGTGATGATACCGCCGTAACGGCAGGTCAGGCAGCTCTTCATCAGCAGGGCTGGCGCGCCGTCCAGAATGTTCCTGTCATTGGTCTCCTCCCAGACCTCATCGGTCTTGGGCTTGCAGTCAAAGCTCATAATACCTGTCTTTTCCAAAACATCCGACACCAAGCCCCCCAGCAATGCACCTCCCAACAGACTGCCAACCAAAGCCTTGCGGAATACCCGCTCCGGGTTTTCATCAGAGTCACATTTTCCAAAGTGTATTACATTTTGCCCCGCTATATGATCATTTGCATTCAGCAGGGGCTGCTGATCCTCCCCGGCCATGACTCCGTGATCCGTCGGGATATTTATATAATTGTCAATGCTTCCGTGGGAACAGCGTATACGCATTAAACGGTGTACATATCCGTTTTCGTTCAGTCCGCCGTCTCCGCTGTCCTGTCCCATATTGCCCTCGCCATACTCACTCAACTGTAACCCTCCATTTCTTCCTGTGCTCCGCCTCCTGGGGCTTGTGCTCCCCCCGGGCTCTCTTCAGGATGTCCGCCAGCCCCATATAAAGTTCGTGGTTTGTCCCCCCTATAGGTTCCTCCGTTCCCTTCCGCCTGAGATAGGCTCTCAGCGCCTCCGGCCCCAGAGGTTGATTCTGACCCAGAATCTGCGTACAGAACAGAGCGTCATAATCCGTGATAGAGGAGAGCTCCAGCATCTCCGCTGCAAAGCTTCTGGTTATATCCGGGGATAATGTGCTGCCGCCCAGGGAGGCGTAGGGTACATGCACCCTGTTCAAGGTGTCATAGATGGTGTCCCTGTCCTCAAAATCCCGGTATCGGTATCGGAGCCTGGCTCCCTCCTGTAGGGTGAAGCGGCACAATTCCATCTCTCCCTTTTGCATATTGGTCTGATCTGAAAATGCAAGCTCCATTTCTCGGTAAATATAATTGGGATCCCGCATTTCATCGGAAAACTTCAGTTTCAGCATTGTCAGATTATTGGTGGGATGGTAGGTGGCCATCATCGGTTCCTTTAACAGGTAGGGCCTATTCTCAAACAGCAGAATCCCCTTGCCCAGAATAATGACATCCTCTGTGGCAGTCAGTTCACAGCCCGTCAAGATTCCGTCCCCGTATCCTTTGTATATATATTCCTGAAATAAAAATGTATAATCCGACAGTGCCTCCAGCATGCCCCGCCGCAGCAAATGGGCATCCTGAAACAAGGGAATCGTCTGTACCAGCATATAAAAATCCTCCGTTTAGTGTTCCGCCGAATTCCTTATTTCGTGCCGTCAAAGAAGTTGGTCAGCCAGCTGTCCGTCTCAAACAGGAAGAAATGATCCGGACCCAGCATCAGCTGCTCCTCCTTTCTCAGCACCGGCACCACCATAAAGCCCCATCTCTCCTCGTCCCCCAGAACAAAGAATTTCAGTTCCCGGTTGATAATGGTGTCCAGTTCCCCCTGGCGTATCTCCCCAGGGTATTTGCGCAGGATCTCCTCCGCTTCCACGGCTGCAAAGTCTTCGGAATTCACCGAATAGTTGTATTTATACCTGACATTTCTGTCAGTGTCCTTCAGATACAGCTGCAAGGTCAGATCCGCCATATTCCTGGAGATATATCCCCGTATATTCTGCCTGTCCAGGCTCTGAATCAATACCTTTTCCTCCCCGGTGTGGGTTGCCGCCGTTATAATATAGGGAAATGCGGCATGTTCGTTGACAATGCGTACATCCGCATAGCCGAACTTCGTGTCCTTGATGTATTTGATGGCACCATCCAGACACATCAGCTTCAACTCGTGTTCTCCTGATCCCCGCCATTCCCGTTTGGAGGATTGAATGATCTTGCCGGGGATAAACTCCTTGAGAGCCTCCCGGAACAGATCGATCTTGCAGGACTGTCCCGTGAGCCTCATAATGGAATACTCCTGCAATTCCCCGCTTTCATAGGCATTCTCTATGAATTTTTTGACGATCCCATAGATATCCGCCTGCAGCAGCCGGTTCAACAGATTGATACTGAAATATACCGTGGGTATGTCCTTCAGCACCTTAAGCCTGTCTCCCTCTCGAACCGATAACTTAAAGCGGTCCGCCATAAGACATTTTGTGGCGGTCTCCTTTATGGGGACGCCGGACACGGCGATTCGAAGGATCTCCTCTCTTCCATAAAATGTCTTTTTAATCTGTTCCGCCAGCTGGAATAGATAATAGAAATTATTTTTCACCGCATAATACTCACTGTTGCTCTTATGTTCATACTCCCGGAAACGGGTGGGGATCACGGCCTCCGCCCGGTGATACTCTTCCTCCAGCAGACTGTAGACGCCTCCGATGCCCTCCGCATCCACACGACGGAACAGATCATCCCCCATGCCCTCCACAATCTCCTCCGGCAAAAGGCTTTGTTCGTCCCCCAGCTGCCCCGCCAGAGCAATCTTCAGCAGCTCCATGATCCGGTAGGTCAGATTATTGCCTCCGAAATCCGTGTCCCCATTCTCATAGGC
>CAMWTF010000309.1 GCA_947177105.1 uncultured Lachnospiraceae bacterium
TTATTGCAGTGGCCGGCATTGGGTTTGCCGTGCTGCAGGCGAAAAAGAAGAATGGAAAAAAATAATGGATAGCTAAGCTGCAGACCCCCTTTCTGACTGGAAAGGGGGTTTTGCCAGGCAAAAAGAAAGTTTTGCGGAGGTATGGATTTTTATGGAAAGAAGAGTTAAAATACATATTAAGTGTGCGCCTGCAGCCTAAAGGGCGGATGCAGGAAATCTTAGGGGCGTATGCAGTGAAGGAGATGTGGAGATGATGGATGTACAGGAAATGCTATGCAAGGTAGACCATACCCAGTTGAAAGCTTTCTGCACCTGGGAGGATATTCAGAAGCTGTGCCGGGAGGCGGCGGAGCATCACACGGCCAGCGTGTGTATTCCCCCCTGCTATGTGCAGCGGGTACATGAGACTTATGGCGGGCAGGTGAAGATCTGCACGGTAATTGGCTTTCCCCTGGGCTATCAGGTGACGGCGGCCAAGGTCTGCGAGGCTAAGGAGGCCATTGCCCAGGGCTGTGACGAGGTGGACATGGTGATCAATCTCACTGATGTGAAGAACGGGCGCTATGACCTGGTGGAGGAGGAAATCCGGCAGGTGAAGGCCGCCTGCGGGGAACATATCCTGAAGGTGATTGTGGAGACCTGTTATCTGACCCAGGAGGAAAAGATAGCCATGTGCAGGGCCGTGACTGCGGCGGGGGCGGATTACATCAAGACCTCCACCGGCTTCGGCACTGGCGGCGCCACCAGGGAGGATGTGCAGCTTTTTGGTGAGCATATCGGTCCCGGCGTGAAGATCAAGGCGGCAGGGGGCGTATCCACTCTGGAAGACCTGGAGGACTTTATCCGGCTGGGCTGTGATCGGGTGGGCACTTCCCGCGCCGTGGGGCTGGTACAATAAAATATGGAGGAATATATTATGGAAAACATTGTAATCAAAGAGAGACTAACGGCTTTGCGCCAGAAGCTGCGGCAGGAGGGCATCGACTACTACCTGATTCCCACCGCGGACTTCCACAACTCGGAGTATGTGAACGCATACTTCACCGTCAGGGAGCATTACTGCGGCTTCACCGGATCCAATGGCAGCCTGGTGGTGTGGCAGGACGGCGCCGCCCTGTGGACCGACGGGCGGTATTTCATCCAGGCGGAGCACGAATTGGAGGGAACCACGGTGGAACTGATGCGTATGCAGCAGGAGGGTGTGCCCACCATCGAGGAGTTTTTAAAGAAAGAAATGCGGCAGGGGCAGACCCTGGGCTTTGACGGCAGGGTGGTGCCTGCCAGCGAGGGAATGTGCTATGAGAAAGCGCTGAAGGATAAGGAGATTCGCTTTGCCTATGACCAGGACATCGCAGGCGGCATCTGGGAGGACAGACCTCCTCTGCCCGCAGGGCCGGTGAAGGTGCTGACGGAGGAGGTGGCCGGGCGCAGTACGGCCCAGAAGCTTAAAGATGTACGGGAGAAGCTGGCAAAGGAGAAGGCCGGGAGTTTTCTGCTGAGCAAGCTGGACGATCTGATGTGGCTGTTTAACATCCGGGGATGCGATGTGGAGTGCAACCCGGTGGCTCTATCCTACGCTTATATCACGGAGAAGGAGGCCCACCTGTTCATCCAGGATAAGGCGCTCAGTGAGGAGGTCAAGGCGGATTTGGCTCAGAAGCAGATCATCGTGCATCCCTATGAGGCCGTGGTGGACTTTTTGAAGGCAATGCCGGAGGGCGGCACGGTGCTGGTGGATCCCAGACAGGTCAGCTATGCCCTGTACAAGGCTGTGGGCGAGAAGCAGCAGCTGGTGGAGGCATCCAACCCTACGGAACTGCTGAAGGCCGTCAAGAACCCCGTGGAACTGGCCAATATGGAGAAGATTTTCCTAAAGGACAGCGTGGCCCTGACCAAGTTTATCTACTGGGTCAAGACCAACATCGGCAAGACGGAGATCACGGAAATCACCGCCGCGGACCATCTGGAGCAGCTGCGCCGGGCGATCCCGGAGTTTCTGGATCTGTCCTTTCCCACCATTTCCGCCTATGGTCCCAACGCGGCCATGATGCACTATGCGCCCACTGCGGAGAACCATGCCGTGTGCAAGCCCGAGGGGATGCTGCTGGTGGACAGCGGCGGACAGTACCTGGGCGGCACCACGGACGTGACCCGCACCATCGTGCTGGGACCTGTCACCGAGGAGCAGAAGATGCATTATACTCTGGTGGCCGGGGCCATGCTGCAGCTCACCGCCGCCAGATGGCTCTATGGCTGCACGGGTCGGAACCTGGATATTCTGGCCAGACAGCGGCTGTGGAACATCGGCCTGGATTACCAGTGCGGCACCGGCCACGGCGTGGGCTATATCCTGAACGTGCATGAGGGCCCTCAGAACCTGCGCTGGAAATTCGTGGGCGGTCTGGCGGAAGTGCCCTTCGAGGAGGGCATGGACATCACCAACGAGCCCGGGGTCTACATCCAGGACAGCCACGGCATCCGCATTGAAAATGTGATGGTGGCAAAAAATGACGTGAAAAACGAGTATGGACAGTTCATGCACTTTGAGACCCTGACCTGGGTGCCCATTGATATGGAAGCCATCGACGAGAAATACCTGACTGAGGAGCAACGCATGCTTCTGTACGGCTATCAGAAGCAGGTATACGACAAGGTATCCCCCTATCTGACAGAAGAAGAGGCCCAGTGGCTGCGCCGGGAGACCAGGGCGGACAGCACAATTCTCCTGGAAAACCAGAAAGTATAAAAACGCTATTAAATTTTTCTGGCTTTATTGACTTTTAACCAAAGGTTTGAGATAATATAGAAGACTATTGAGGTTGTACCGGATATCCGGTAAAAATACACTATAAGGAGGACATCATATATGTCAACAAAAGCTTATTATCCGATTAGTGAAATCGGCGCTGGCAAGCCCGGTTTCAGCAAGACCCGCTCCATCATTGAAGCTGCGTTTTACGGCAACAATGTGGTGAAGGTCAATACTGTGAGAGAGGCGTATGAACTGGCGAAGAATTCGCCCGGCACCATTGTCACCGATATGCCTGTGTACAGAGCCGAGGAGCAGGGCCTGGAGAAGGATACTAAGGTATTGCTGTTTAACGACGGCGCGGTTACCGGCCGTTACGCAGGGGCGCGCCGTATCAAGGGCGAGCCTGGCGTGGATGCTACCAAGCTGGATAAGGTGGTGATGGACGCGGTTTACAGGACCCGCTGGATGAACCTGTATCATGCGGAGTGCTTCATCGGCCTGGATCCCGAGTTCATGGTAAAGGCTCATCTGCTGATTCCGGAAGGCGAGGAGAACATCCTGTACAACTGGATGCTGAACTTCCAGTACATGTCCGACAAGTATGTGAAGATGTACAAGGAGTCCAAACCTGTAGGAGAGGGCAAGGAGCCGGATATCTACATCTTCTCCAATCCCCAGTGGACCCCTGAGGAAGCTCCCGATGTGGACTACAGCTGCTTAAGCGATCCTCTGACCCTGTGCTATTTTGACACCGATCAGAACTGTGCCGCTATCCTGGGCATGAAGTATTTCGGCGAGCACAAGAAGGGCACCCTGACCATGGCCTGGGCGCTGGCTAACAGAAACGGTTATGCATCCTGCCACGGCGGACAGAAGGAATATACATTGGCTGACGGTTCTAAGTTCGTTGCATCCGTTTACGGTCTGTCAGGATCAGGCAAGTCCACACTTACACATGCAAAGCATGGCGGAAAATATCCTATTAC
>CAMWTF010000310.1 GCA_947177105.1 uncultured Lachnospiraceae bacterium
GATTACATATTGATCCATCCGCATTCGGAACACCCCTGCGGGAATGGATACCAGTGTGCGGATCATGGGAATCAGTTTGGCTGCAATCAGCCCCATGCCGCCCTTCTCCTGCACCCAGGCCAGATACTTTTCTATCCTCGGCCTCTGCTTTGGAAACTTGTTCATGTATTTTTCCAGGAAAAACCGTCCCCCTGTGAATCCCAGCACATACAGCACCAGGCTGCCTAAAAGCCCCGCCGCCACCGTGATGACCATCACCCAGGGAAAGGAGATATTGCCTCCCGCCGCCATAATGCCCGCCAGCGGCATTATGATCCCCGCCGGAAAACCCGGCAGATTCATATACTCCAAAAACACCAGCACAAAGATGGCGATTGCTCCATACCTCGTAAATACATCCAAAATTGCTGCATAATCCATTTCTCCTGCCTCCCGTTTATGTTCTTCTATGGCGGTCCGGGTCTGCCCTTGCCGATACCTTTTAATCCGCCGTCTTTCATCAGCTTATTCTATATAATTCCTGCTCCGTTTTCATCTTGCTTCCTATTTCACGTCAAACACTTCCGCTTTGAAGCTCCCGGCAAAATCTGTATATTCCGCCGCCAAAGTGTAGGTGTCATCGTAGTGCATGGTCAGATAAGTGACCAGCTCCCTTGCCTGATCCAGTTCCTTAACCATATTTCCCTCCGAGTCATATAGGACGATATCCAGATTTCCCTGCTCAATCTCGGAGGCAAAGTAAAATCTGATCCTGTCGCCCTCCTCCGCAAAAAAAGAGATTGTGGAGGTGTTGGTTGCCGGATCCAGGGAAGAAAACGAATGGTTGATATTGCCCAATGCCTTCGGGCGGTTCAACAGCCATATGACCGACACTGCAATGACTGCCACGATGCCCAACGCTATGGTCAGATATTTTTTCTTCATGCTCTTTCCTCCTGCATTTTTAGTTCCGCGTATCTTCTCTGCGGTCTATCTGTTTTCTGAGGATAGTATACGTCCGGCTTCTGAAGTTTTCTGACATGGAAATCCAAAGAATTTCTTAAGAAAGGCAGAAAATAAAAAGAAAGGGGACAGGGCACAGCTGTCGCGCCATACCCTGTCCGCAATGTATTTGTTATTTCAAAATATCAAATTTTGCCCAGGTCCATCCGCGCCAGAACGCTCTTGTCGTTGAACACCGGGTTATCACTGCCCACGCCTATAAAGTCCTTTCCAAACATGTCAAACATATTGCTTACCAGCACAAATTCCGGCAGCCTGCCCAGGAACCTCTCCCCGTCGCAGAGATAGGCCAGCTGCACCGGCATGACCCAATCCCCCTTTTCGTTAAATCCGCCGCCGCTGTACCGCACAGGCACAACGGACAGCCTTCCGCCTAAAAGCTCCCTGATTGTCTTAGAACTGCGCTGAATCCGCAAGTTCACATTGCCGTTGCTCGGGATATCGGAATAGGTCCTGTAGGCGCTGCCCGTGTGCTCCACCCCATATTTGGCGGCAGTCCTTTTGTCCGCATAGCCCCGCAGCACCACACCGTTTTCAATGTAGGGCAGACGGTCCCCCTCCTGAGTGACACCCTCTCCGTCAAAAAAGGGAGTATTCCAGCACTCCTCATCCGACACGTCATGAGCCAGACTGAAATCATCGGCAAACACCTTTTCCCCGATCCTGCCGGACAGCAGGGAAGTGCCCAGACACATATTCTCCGCATTCAGGCTCCCTGCCAGCAGGCCCAGCAGATCATAATACGGCATCTGGACAATAATCTCGTCCGGCAGTTCCCTCTTTATCTCGAAACTCCCAAGGTAATTGTCCGCCATGGCGTAGAGCTTTTGCGGGTCAAAATCCCGCTGGCCTATGGAGAACCAGCCGTCGCTGAGTTCACGACTGTCCCTGTGCTTGAAGGAAAAGCCAAAATCGGCGGTGCAGTCCCTGTTGGAATAATCCAGTCCCCTGTCGTTTTCCTGCCCCGAAAATATAATAGCCTGCACAAAGCTGCCATTTAATGTAAACTCCGGGTATCGGGAATGCACATGTTCCAGCGCCTCCCCGGCCATCTCCAGCAGCTGCCTGTCTGTAAGCACCCGCTCCGTCTTGTCCCGGCTGCGCCTGCCGGTCTCCAGCGTAAAGGGATAGGGTCTTTTCAGAGCCAGATTCTCTCTGGCTCTGGCATAGCCCTCCTCATCCCCCATCTCGCCTGTCTGGAAATGTACGCCAAGATAACCCTCCTCCTGCACCCGAAAGGAAAAGCGCAGCTCGTTTTGCTTATTAAAAGAGTCAATCCTGTTCTCCTCAATCCCTACAGAGGATATGATTGTATGCAGCGTATATTTTTCTCTCATCTATTCCCTCCATTTAGAGTTCCGCATGTTCCCTACCAGCACACATGACCCATGATGGATATCCGAACGCCTCAGGTGATCGGATATCCATCAGTGCGCTTTCCGGGAACATGCTGTTTTGAGTTCCGCATGTTCCCTCGCTTAATTGACTGTGAGTTTCCTGACCCGGACGGTAGGACCGCCCGCGGACACCTGTATTGTCTGCCCGCTCTTGCCGCAGTAAAATGTGTCAAAAATCTCCAGGTCATTGCCCACCGCGTCAATGTCGAACAGGGTCTGGAACACGCTGCCCGTGATCACATTGACCCGCAGAGGCTCACAGATCCTGCCCTCCCTTATCCGATAGCACAGGCCGGGCTGCATGGTAAAGGTGGAGGAACCTGTACCATAATTAGTATTGTAGACATAGATGCCGTCCTGAATACCCTGGAGGATTTCCTTGGGATCATCACTCCCCGCCGCCATATAGGTGTTGGTCATCCTCACCATGGGAACGGAACCATAGCCATCCGACCGGGAATTTCCGGTGACTTTCTCCTTCAGCACCGATGCGGACTTGCTGTCATGCAGTCTGCCGGTGAGCACACCCTCCCGGATCAGCCAGGTCTCCCCGGCCTCATTGCCCTCATCGTCATAGGGGGTATAGCCATTGTGTGCCATATTGCCATTGTCGCAGATGGAGACTCTCTCATTCCCCACCTTTTTGCCCAGCACCCACTCCTCCTGCAAAGTCTTATCATTCAACATGTAGTCGGACTCGCTCTTGTGTCCGAAGCTCTCATGGGTAAACAGAGCCGTGGCGGCGGGAGCCAGCACACAGGTATAGTCGCCGGGCTGTATATGCACCGCGTTCCTGGCATAGTCCAGATACCGGTTAAGCTCGTCCTGGATCTCCTGTTCCCGGCCCAGCAGCCCGTCAAAAGACATGCCCTGGAAATTCTTCCCTCCCCAAGTAGTCACTCCCCCCATCACAAAGGCAGCGCCCACCCACACGCTGCATCGCTGCATATCCTGCTGAATCGCCGCCCCTTTGCTGGAATAATATTCCTTGACTATGTGAGTGCTGTAATAGCTGCCCCCATAGCTTTTCATCTCCTCTATAGACTTGTCCACACAGCTCGACAGGTAGTGGGCCACCAATTCCTCCCTCTGCCGGGGCGTAATCTTCCGCACATCATCCTCCCCGTCATATTTTATGATACTGGCTTTGTGGCTGCCAAAGTTTTTGATCACCGGGTGGTCATAAATCGCCTCGTTTCTTTTGGCCAGAGAAGCCAAATGATCTATCTCCGTCTGGATCTTCCCCAGCTCATTGGTGACGCCGGAATACCACATTTCACCGTCAAAGACCCTGATCAGGGCGCCTACGGCC
>CAMWTF010000311.1 GCA_947177105.1 uncultured Lachnospiraceae bacterium
GGATATAGATGTGTTTATGTTTCCCTTCGGCTATGGGGACGGGGGCGGCGGCCCTACGGAGCTTATGGTGGAGACGGCGGAGCGCTGCAAGGATCTGGAGGGAGCTCCCAGGTGTACCATGGAAAGTCCGGCGGCTTTTTTTGAACGGCTGGATCCGGATGCGGTCAGAAATGTCTATTACGGAGAACTGTATCTTGCATGGCACAGGGGCACTTACACCGCCCAGGCGGGGATTAAAAGAGGTGTCCGCAAGGCGGAGTATGCCCTGCGGGAGGCGGAATATCTGGCCGGGTTGCTGCGACTTACAGGCAACACAGAGGGAGAGGAAGAGTTGCTTACAAAGCTGGAAAAGCTCTGGGAACTCTTGCTCTTTCAAGAGTTTCACGATATTCTGCCGGGCAGTTCCATAGAGAGGGTGAACCGAGAGGCGGAAAGCGCTCTGGAACAGGTGGAGCGGGAGAGCCGCAGCCTTGCCGGGAAACTGCTTGGCAGACTGGCGGGAGGCAGGGCCCTGTTTAATTCCCTGAGTTGGGAGAGAAGATACAGAGGGATCATGTTGCCGTCCTGTGGATACTTGAAGCTGGGGGAGACGCCGGAGCGACAGGGCAGCTTGCCGGGCAAAGTGTCAGGCCAAGAGAATGGAGGTCTGGCTGGCAAAGTGTCAGGCCAAGAGAATGGAGGTCTGGCTGACACATTGTCAAGCCAAGAGAATGGAGGTCTGGCTGGCAAAGTGTCAAGCCAAGAGAATGGCGGCTTGGCCAGCACATTGTCAAGTCAACAGAATGGCGGTCAGCTGGATGCAAAGTTAAGTCAAGGGAATGGTGGTCAGCCGGACATAGCGTTGAAGCGACAGAACAGTGGTCAACCGGAAGGGATTTCGACAGAGGGAGTTGTCTTTTCCAACGATTTCTACTGTGTCCGGATGGACGGCCAGGGGCGGATCACCAGCCTCAGGGACAGGTCCAGCGGATATGAGTATGTGGGGGAGCCGCTGAACCAGTGGCGGCTGTACCGGGACGTGAATGTGGATTATGATGCCTGGGAACTAGGGCGTATGTATGAACAGGCACCGGAAAAGCTGGAGGGCAGTTGTACCTTTCAGACCAGCCAGCAGCCGGACGGCAGCGTGACGGCGGTGGTGGAGAGACGGGAAACGCATTTTACGGCAAGGCAAAGGATTTATTTTAGGGCGGACAGCCCCAGGATTGATTTTGAGACGGAGATTGACTGGCAGGAGAGGCACAGGGTGCTGAAGGTGGATTTCCCCACTACAGTCTACACAAAGGAGGTTCTGCAGGAGATCCAGTTCGGCTACATCCGAAGGCCCACTCACAAATCCAGGCAATACGAGCAGGATCTGTATGAGACCTGCCATCACAAGTACGCGGCGCTCACGGACGGTGAGAACGGTTTTGCGGTGCTCAACGACTGCAAATACGGGCTTTCCGCACAGGATAGCAGGCTCTCCCTGACTTTGCTTCGGGCTCCGGTGATTCCCGATATGACGGCAGATCGGGGTGTGCAGCGCTTTACCTACTCCATTCTGCCCTGCTCTGGGCCCTTTGTGTACAGCAGGGTGCCGGAGGAAGCCTACGAGTGCAATGTGAGTGTGACTGCATCCATATCGGAAGAAGCGGGGCAGGGGATGGAAAGGATAGGGCAGGAGAGCGGAGTTTCCCAGACGGACGCGATACAGGAGGCGGTGTCTTTCTTCCGGCTGGAAGGGGGCCATGCCCTCCTGGAAACCTGTAAGCCAGCCTTTGACCGAAAGGAAGGAGTGGTTCTGCGTATCTATGAGACAAAGGGCTGCGGGGGAGAGACGACACTTTTTATCCCCGACAATGTGGAGCGGGTCTATGCCTGCAATATGCTGGAGGAAGCGCAGCAGGAACTGGAACTGAAGGAGGGGAAAGTGCGTCTGGGGTTCCACGCCTTCGAGATCAAGACAATTTTACTGGAAGTTGGCAAAAACGGATCCGTGTGATGCAGGGACAAGGGAAGTTTGGATGTTCCACATCCAAATACGTATTAACGTAGTATCGCAGGCCAGCCTGCGATATACAGGAGCAAGGAAAGTTTGGATGTGTACATCCAAATACGTATTAATGCAATATCGCAGGCTCGGCCTGCGATATGCAGAAAAGAGGAAAGTATGTACGATATAGGAATTGATGTAGGGGGGACCGGTATTGTTGCCGGACTGGTGGATGATGGCTGCAGGATTATAGCGAAGAAGGGAATTGCCACGGACAGAAGCATGACGGCGGAGGCCATGTCGGCGGTGCTGGTGACTCTGGCCAGAGAGCTTATGACGGGGAGCCAGGTGTCCCCGGACCAGGTGAAATCTATCGGAGTGGGAGTGCCGGGGACAGCCAACCGCAAGACAGGGTGGATAGAGTATGCTAATAATCTGCCCTGCTGTCAGGGGAATATAAGACAGCTTTTGCAGGAACAGACAGCTAAGAGCATCTATCTGGAAAATGATGCCAATGCGGCGGCCTGGGGAGAGTATCTGTGTTTCGGCGACAAGCCGGAATCCTTCGTCATGGTGACGCTGGGAACCGGGGTGGGAGCCGGAATCATCCAGGACGGGAAAATACTGCGGGGCATCAATTATGCCGCCGGAGAGCTGGGACATATGACGATCCGCTATAACGGAATCCCCTGTAACTGCGGCAGGCGGGGCTGCCTGGAGGCATATGCCTCCGGGGAGGCGCTGATTGCCCAGACGGAGAAGGTGATGGCAAAGAAAACGAAAAGCCTTCTTTGGGAGTTGTGCCGGGAGAACCGGGGATATGTAAACGGCAAGCTGGTATTTGACGCGTACCGCCGGGGAGACAAGGCGGCAGTGAAGATAGTGAGAAAGTACGTCGGCTATCTCAGCGAGGGACTTGTCAATATCATCAACATCCTCCAGCCTGAGGTGCTGTGTATCGGCGGAGGGATCAGCAGGTCGGGTGACATCCTGCTTCCCATGCTGCGGGAACTGGTGCAGGAAAAGATTTATTCCAGGGATTCGGCGGAGAATACAAAACTGGTGGCTGCCAGGCTGGACAACGACGCAGGCATCATCGGCGCCGCAAAACTGAGGCTGTGTAAAGAATATACGGTTGCGCCTTAAATAAATAAAATATCGCACAGCGGGAGTCAGGGAGTATTGGGTTTTTTGATAAAGGTGGAATAGACTAAAAAATGGGATGGACATAAGTCAGCAGAAAGGACGCTGCAAAAACAGGAGGTAGGGGAATGCTCCCTACCTCCTGTTTAAACGGCGTCTTTTTCTATGTGGCTGCCGGCTGTGTCTTTGCTCCTTCGTCATAGGTAAAGCCTCGCAGGTTCAGTTCCTTTGCCCTGTGACACGCACAGAGCCTTCCGCCTGGCATCTCCTCAAGCGCCGGTGAATCTGTCTTACACTTATCGATACAGTAGTGGCATCTCTCATGGAAATAGCAGCCGCTTGGCGGGTTGGCGGGATTGGGGATTTCCCCTTTCAGAGGAATACGCTCCATCTGGATGGTGGGATCCGCCACCGGCACTGCGGAGAGCAATGCCTCCGTATAGGGGTGCAGGGGCTTTTCAAACATGCTCTCCGCCGGGCCAAACTCTACCATTCTGCCCAGATACATGACGCCCACTTTTTCGGAAATGTGTTCCACCACCGAAAGGTCATGGCTGATAAACAGATAGGTCAGGTTCAGTTCCTTCTGC
>CAMWTF010000312.1 GCA_947177105.1 uncultured Lachnospiraceae bacterium
GATCATGTTTGCTCAAGATGTTGACCCGGTACAATATGTGGAGGAAAAGGGACTGAAGACAGTCAATGACGAGGGCGCACTCCGCAGTGTGGTAGAGGAAGTGATCGCTGCCAATCCTCAATCCGTGTCGGACTATCGCGGCGGAAAGGAAAAGGCTCTGGGGTTTCTGGTGGGACAGACCATGAAGATCATGAAGGGAAAGGCGGATCCTGTCAGTGTGGATAGACTGTTGAGAGAATTGCTGTAGTTTAGTTGCAGCCATCAATCTATCACAAAGTATTCCCGTAATTCTGCAGTGCATGGTAAAAACTGTTAGAATTACGATTACAACCACCATACATTTTGCGCGCAGTGGAAACAGCAATATCAATGCGGGACGCCCAGGGGTTCCAGACGCAGACATAAATACCCCGCAGATTTGCCGCGGGGTACTTTAATTTAACAGGTCCTTAATTTTCCATATCGTAGATCATGCGGATAAACGCCAGGATGGCATCCGTATCCATCACATTGCCTGCCACACCGAGAATTACATCGTCTTCCTGAAATAGGAAAGCTTCCTGGATTCGGGGGCAATCCTGAATGTATAGCCCCACGGGTACCGGCTCTATCATACCTTCCGGATTGGACGGATCAGCGGGATATGGCGGAACATCGCTTGTCTCTCCGCTCTGCTGCAGAGAGTCAAACTCTTCGGCCAGCGCCATATCCATATAATAATAGTAGGGCTCTAACTGGGTCTGCATTTCCTGGGGCAACAGCTGGCGCAGATCCTGAAAAGTGTCATAGTAGGCGTACCGGTTTATGATTGTAGGGCCGCTGACCATCACATCCATATCTCCGGCGGCGATATAGACCATCAGGCGTTCCATGGTATCCACATTGCCCGGGTCAAAGATACTGTCTGTAATATAGATATTCGTATCCAGCAGAACATCATATTTTCCCAGATCAATGTTCGCGTACTTGGCAAAATCCTCACGGAAGGCATTGTAGTCCGGCGTCTGGTAGGCGTTGACGAAAGCTCCATAGAATGCCCACTCTTTGCGGGTGGTCAAGCTGTGTATCATGGAGATTGCGAAGGCAATCAGAACCACACCGCCGATGACGTGCCACTTATAATAATCACAAAAGTATAGAAATCGTTCTTTAAAGCTTTTCTGCTTTATTGCCTCACGTTCTTCACGAAATTCATCCATTACCGGCATTTTCAGTCCTCCTTATTAAGAGTTCCGCATCCAACCGGGTGCCGCTCTGTTTTTCTTATTAAGATAATAAGGGTTTCCCGGCTGCATGTCAATAAAGTGTTCATTATAGGAATCTAAAAAAAGGATAAAAACCTTGCAAGTTTGTCTCAACTGGTATATCATTTTATTACAGGCTGATGATGATCAGGCCAATACAAATAAAGGATAGGTAAATGTATGAGCGAGACGTATGTGGAATGCCTGGTAAAGGCGAAAGCAAAAATGGGAATGAAGCTTTTGAAATATCTGTTGATTGGCCTGACGGTCATATTTATGCTGCTGGCGCTTGTGGGTATCATTCTGGCCATCATTCCGGGGGTAATTACCGGCGTGGGCGCCTATTTCGTAACGCTGTACTCCGATCTGGAGTATGAGTATTTATATTTGGATAAGGAACTGGTGATTGACAAGGTTTTGGCCAAGAGCAAGCGTAAGCGTGTGGCCACTTATCAGGTGGAGCGGATGGAGATTCTGGCGCCTTTCCATTCCTACCATCTGGACAACTATAAGAACCGCCAGGTCAAGATCAGGGACTACAGCATCGGCGAGGAACTGAAGCCAGATCTGCGCTATGCGGTGTATTACGAGGGCGGCGAGAAGCTGATTCTAAGCCCTTCCGAGGATCTGGTAAAGGCCATCCGCAACGTGGCTCCCAGAAAAGTTTTTATGGACTAAAAAAATTATCGCTAAACATGAATTGACAGTTGACATCGGCTGTCAATTTTGTTACACTCGAATGCAAACCCAAAAGCAACATAAACACAAACTTAAATAAGGAGGACTGGAAATGGGACAGATTATTGGCGAAGGCATTACCTTTGACGATGTGCTGCTGGTACCGGCATATTCCCAGGTGGTGCCGGGTCAGGTTGACCTGACCACATGGCTTACCAAGAAGATCAAGCTGAACATTCCGATGATGAGTGCGGGTATGGATACTGTCACGGAACACCGCATGGCGATTGCCATGGCCAGACAGGGCGGCATCGGCATCATTCACAAGAACATGTCTATTGAAGCGCAGGCGGAAGAGGTGGACAAGGTTAAGCGTTCCGAGAACGGCGTAATCACGGATCCTTTTTCCCTGACTCCCGATCATACCCTGGCGGATGCGGACAATCTGATGGGTAAGTTCCGTATCTCCGGCGTTCCTATCACGGAGGGACGCAAGCTGGTGGGTATCATAACCAACCGTGATCTGAAATTCGAAACAGATTTTTCCAAGAAAATAAAGGAGTCCATGACTTCTGAGGGCCTGATTACCGCTCCCGAGGGCATCACCCTGGAGGAGGCCAAGCAGATCCTTGCTAAGGCCCGCAAGGAGAAACTTCCTATTGTGGATGAGGATTTCAATCTAAAAGGACTTATCACTATCAAAGACATTGAGAAGACCATCAAGTACCCTCTGGCGGCCAAGGACGAGCAGGGCCGGCTTTTATGCGGCGCCGCAGTGGGCATTACCGCCAATGTGCTGGATCGTGTGGCGGCGCTGGTGGCGGCCAAGGTGGATGTGATCGTGCTGGACAGCGCCCACGGACATTCCGAGAATGTGTTGCGCTGCATCCGCATGATTAAGGAAAAGTACCCGGAGGTACAGATTATCGCAGGCAATGTGGCAACCGGCGAGGGCGCCAAGGCACTGATCGAAGCTGGTGCGGACGCGGTGAAAGTAGGTATCGGCCCTGGATCCATCTGTACCACCCGTGTGGTGGCGGGTATCGGCGTACCTCAGATCACGGCTGTGATGGATGCCTATTCCGTGGCCAAAGAGTACGGAATCCCCATTATCGCAGACGGCGGCATCAAGTATTCCGGCGATATCACCAAGGCCATTGCGGCGGGCGGCAATGTCTGCATGATGGGCAGCATGTTTGCGGGCTGTGACGAGAGCCCCGGGGACTTTGAACTGTTCCAGGGCAGGAAATACAAAGTATACCGCGGCATGGGCTCCATCTCCGCCATGGAGAACGGCAGTAAGGATCGCTACTTCCAGGAGAATGCCAAGAAGCTGGTGCCTGAGGGAGTGGAGGGCCGGGTGGCTTACAAGGGTTTGGTGGAGGATACCGTATTCCAACTCATGGGCGGTCTGCGCTCCGGCATGGGCTACTGCGGGGCCCACAACATCGAGGAGCTGAAGGAGAACGGCAGATTTGTGAAGATCTCAGCCGCATCCCTGAAGGAGAGCCATCCCCACGACATACATATCACCAAGGAAGCGCCCAATTACAGCGTGGACGCGTAATATGGCCAGGGTATCTGTTTTCATCAGCGCAGTTTCATAGATGAGGCCATCGCAAAATGATACCCTGAGTAACAAAAACGGGCAGAATAAACAGAATTGGGTTTGCAGCAGTGCGAGATTCCCTTATTTTGTTTATTCTACCTTTTTTGTTCTGGCATTTTTAATATATTTTCCGAAATATTTTGAAAATGATATTGACAACACTCGCACCCTGTCG
>CAMWTF010000313.1 GCA_947177105.1 uncultured Lachnospiraceae bacterium
CCATGAGGCCGTGGCAGATAATTTTATGTCCCCCATGGCGGCTGAATACGGAGTGGCAAAGGGGGATTATCTGTTTTATGACACAGTATCCAGTGCGGTTATGTTGAATGAACTGAAGAATGTATTCGATGAAGTATCGGCTTTGGTGATCTCTGAAGAAAGCCTGTATGCCACATTGAGACAGGATTTTCCGACTTATATGCAGCTGTTCAATGCCTGTGTGCCAAAGGAAGAGCAGATCCCGGAGGTGGATGCTCCTGGGGAATTGTTCCTTGCGGTGCAGCTGGAGGCATTGCAGAACAGCACAAGACAGGGGATGCAGATTGACAGGGAAGAACAGGAGGAATTTGGAGAACAGACAGACTATGAGATATAGCTGTAGCGGGAGTGAGGAGATGCTACACTTGCCGCAATAATAGTCCGAAAAAGATAATAAGAAAAACAGGACAGGCTCATACCCTTATATGTCGGGTATGGGCCTGATTTTGTATGGAGGTGAGAAAATTGAAACAGGTATACCTTGCCAGTCCGTTTCGGGGGGATTATGACAGAAACATCCGAAATGCGGTGGAATACAGTCGTCTTGCCAGCGAATGCGGCGTACTGCCGTTAGCGCCCCATATCATTTTCAGCCAGTGGTGCAATGACACCATTTCACAGCAGAGAGAGCAGGGGTTGAAACTAGGGTTGGCTCTGTTGGAAAAATGCGAGGAGTTGTGGGTAATGGGTACGGAGATCAGCCAGGGGATGGAGGGGGAGATCCGTTTTGCGCAGGAGTACGGGATATTGACCTATTATGTGAGATATCCCATGCTGAAAGAGTATTACCCGGTCAGCACGGATGAAATTTCTCTGCTCAGCAGTGAAGATTGCAGGAAGGGCAGCGCAGGGAAGGACTATACGGACTGCCTTGTGGTGCTCAGTTACGAAAGACTGAAACCGGAATATCGAAATGCCCGCAACCAGCTTTGGATTGCCACCCATGGTCCCGGCTGCCGGGCAGACGGGAAATTCAGCGATACCGTCCATTTGGTGCATCCGGTTGATCGGGATATGATGGCAGTGTCCAGGCGGGAGATTTTGGGTATTCCCAGTGAGGACACGCTGGAATTGTTGCAAAGTGCGTATCCCGATTTGAAGGACAGGCTTTTGCCCCATACACAGACATTGCAAACGGGAGAAATGGAGGAACTGGGCCGATGAAGTGGAAAGAAAAACTGCTCTTAAGTACTGCTTTGATGGCAATGGGAACCGTGTTGAATCTGGTTTTCACGGCGGCTCTGCATGGGCTGTTATCAAGGCAGTATGACAGGCTGACGTTGCTACCGCTCCGATTTTGTCTGTCAGGTCTGTTTACGGAGAGACAGCAAATGCTGCTGTTTCTTTCCTTTGAGGGGTTTCTGGTGTTGTGCTGTATCCTTTTCTTGGTGCAGAACAGCCGCCCCTATCAGAGCGAGCTTGTGCGGATTGCCGGGGATATCTATACCCCGGCCCCGGTAGGCCAGTATCAGCATGGTTCGTCCAGATGGCTTAAAAGGGAAGAATGGGGGGACGTGTTTGAGACGCAGATCATTGATCCGGAGAATGAAGTGGTCAGGATGTTGCTGGACACGGGATATGAGAACTTGCTGTTTTTAGAAAAAGAGGCGGATGAGAAAGTTATATTGGAGGACTGCGGGCAGGAGAGCATAGGAGATACGCCAGGGGACAAGATGGCGGATAAACCGGCCATTTTCCAGCCCGTTCCTATAAATGATTACAGAGAGGAGGAGATCTTTGAAACTGAGAAATATGTAATTCCGTCTGGCAGGGCAGACAGGCGGGCAATGGGAGAGGAGGTGGAAGAGTCACGGGAGGGCATTCAAGAGGTGGAAATGCCGTTATCAAAAAGTAGACAGGGGGGCGCAGGCCCCGATCCATACAAGCTGTTTGACCAAGGCGGCATTGTGGTGGGGAGAGAAAAGATCGGGAACCGGGAAAAGCTGTATCTGATCGGAGACGATACCCATACTCTGACCATCGGTGCCACCCGCTCAGGCAAGACACGCTGCCTGGTGGTGCAGTCCATCTGTTCCATAGCATTGGCGGGGGAGAGCCTGGTTATCAGTGATCCCAAAGCGGAACTGTACCACTATACGGCGGACTTTTTGAAAAAGCTGGGATACGAGGTGATCTGCCTGGATTTCAAAAACCCGCAAAAAAGCACCCGATATAATCTGCTACAGCCAGTAATTGATGCCATAAATGAGGATGATGTGGAACGTGCGGAGATGTATGCATGGGATATTACCAACATCCTTGTGGGCGACAACACATCCAACGAGAAGATCTGGGAGAACGGGGAAAAGTCCACCATAGCGGCGGCTATCCTTTGTGTGGTGGCAGATAACCGGAGACGCCCGGAGTACCAGAACCTGACCAACGTGTATTGGTTCATAGCGGAGATGAGCAAGGCCGTGGGAGGCAAGACGCCCATGAGCGAGTATATGAAAAAGCTCCCGGCCAAGCATCCGGCACGGGCACTACTGTCCATTGCGGAGGTGGCACCAAGCCGCACCAAGGGCAGCTTTGACACTTCCGCCCTGACCACCCTGCGGCTTTTCACCAGCCGTTCCATCTATGCCATCACTCATAAGAGCGATTACAACCTTGCGGATATGGGCAGAAAGAAACAGGCGCTGTTCCTGATCCTGCCAGATGAAAAGACCACCTATTACCCTATCGCCAGCCTGATGGTATCCCAGCTGTATGAGATGCTGGTGCGCCAGTCGGATTTACGTGGCGGGCGGCTGGAAACCCGGGGGAATTTTGTGCTGGACGAGTTTGGTAATTTTACAAAGCTGAATGACTTTACTAATAAGCTGACAGTGGCAGGGGGACGGGGGGTGCGGTTCAACCTGTTTTTACAGAGCTTTGAGCAGCTTACCCAGAAGTATGACAAGGAGACGGCAGCCATCGTCAAGTCCAACTGCCAGACCTGGATCTATCTGCAGGCGGATGACAGAGAAACCTTGCAGGATGTATGTGACAAGTTGGGGAAGTACACCACCTCGGCCTACCAGCTTTCCAGCCAGCACGGGCGGTACGTCAATCCCAGCAGTTCACACAGCATCAGTCTGGTGGCAAGGGAACTCTTGACCACAGATGAGATTAGACGGATCTCCCGCCCCAATCAGATCGTCATCAGCAGGGCGCATCCGGCCATGATGAAAGCCCCCGACCTGTCCCAGTGGTATTTTAATAAGATGTGCGGGCTGGGAAATCAGGAGCATAACCGCAAGGTGCGGGAAACCAGGGAAAAGGCCCGCCCGGTGCTTTCGGACAGGGCGGGGGAAATCCCTCTGTGGAATATATGGGTGTACTATACAAAAGATTTGCAGTTGAAGGAGGCGCAGCAGAAAGCACAGGCATTTGGAACACAGGCCGGGGCTATGTTTTCGTCAGTGAAAGGTTTTAAGAGAACAGGAGGTTTAGATAAGGATGAAGAGGAAGATTAATAAGGCAGTGTCCAGACTGCGGGCGGCGGGTGCGGCGGCACTCGCCGCCTTATTCATGCTGGCAGACAGCGCAACAGTTTATGCGTCCGGCATCGGCCAGAGCAAACTTGCCAAGGGGACGGAAAAGCTGATTGGCGATGCCACCACACGGCTGATGGTGCTGGCTCCCATTGTGGCGGGGCTTTTGATCATTTATTTC
>CAMWTF010000314.1 GCA_947177105.1 uncultured Lachnospiraceae bacterium
ACGGAATACAGCTATGACCTGGAGCGGGCGCAGCTGGACACGGGGAAGGAATATCTGGACGCGGGGGCGGACGCGGTGATCGGCGCTCACAGCCACTGCCTGCAAGGCATGGAGTACTACGACGGAAAACCGATCATCTATAGTTTGGGAAATTATTGGTTCAACGAAAAGACTTTGGACACCATGCTTTTGCAGCTGCGCTTTTCGGGGGATGACACGCAGACGCGGCTGGAGGTGCAGGTGGTTCCTGCGGTGCAGGCGGGGTGCAGGACCACCTATGCGGCGGATCCGGACGAGCAGAGGCGCATCTATGATTTCCTGGAAAGCATATCTGTCAATGTGGAGATCTCCGACGAGGGGATCGTCACGGAGGCGGAGTGACAGCGGGAAGTTTGGAACTATCGTTCCAAATACTGATTAGTGCAATATCACAGGTTTCACCTGTGATATGCAGGAAAGAGGGAAGTTTGGATGCGTACATCCAAATACGTATTAATGTAATATCGCAGGCTCACCCGCGATATGCATGTAGAGGGAAGTTTTGACGTTTCACATCCAAATACCGATTAACGCAGTAACACGGGTGCAGCAGGAGTTTGGCTTAGACCAAACTCCAGTTATGCAGGAAAGGGGAAAATATGCGGAAAATCCTTGATGGAAGTACATTGACGCTGGGGGTGTGTTACTATCCCGAGCACTGGCCCCAGGACATGTGGGCGGCGGACCTGGATCGCATGTCGGAGTGTGGGATCCGGGTGGTCAGAATCGCCGAATTTTCCTGGAATCTGACGGAGCCTTCAGAGGGAGTCTTTACCTATGATTTTTATGACCGTTTTCTTGACCTGTGTCAGGAGAAGGAGATGAAAGTTATATTTGGCACCCCCACAGCAACGCCCCCGGCATGGCTGACGAAACGGTATCCCGAGACGCTCAATGCCCATGCTGACGGTACGCCGCTGGAACATGGGGGAAGGCGTCATTACAATTATAACGCTCCTGTATATCGGGAGAAAGCGGCCCTTATTGTGGAAAAGCTGGCAAGTCATTTTGGACGGCATCCCGCTGTTATCGGCTGGCAGATTGACAATGAACTGAACTGCGAGGTGGATGAATTTTACTCGGCGGCGGACGCCTGCGCTTTCCGTATATTTCTGCGGGAAAAATACGGGACATTGGAGGAACTGAACAGAGCCTGGGGCACGGTATTTTGGAACCAGACCTACACCGACTGGGAGGAGATCAGCCTTCCCAAACGCGCCCGGAGCGGTAATCCCAATCCTCATGCGCTGTTAGACTATGCGCGTTTTATCTCCCACAGCGCCCGCGGCTTTGCCCGGATGCAGAGTGAGATCCTGCGCAAATACCTGAAGGAAGGGGACTTCATTACTACCAATGGCCGTTTCGATCATCTTGACAACCATCGGATGACCAGGGAGAGCCTGGATTTTTATACCTATGATTCCTACCCGGATATGGCTTATAATGTGGACGGGGGACGGCTGCCCTCGGGACTGCGGGACCGGGAGGCCAGCCGGAGCCTCTCGGAGGTGCGCTCCATTTCTCCCGTATTCGGCATCATGGAGCAGCAGTCCGGCCCCAATGGGTGGACCACCTGTATGGCGGCGCCTGCGCCCAAGCCGGGGCAGATGACATTGTGGACCATGCAGAGTATCGCCCATGGGGCGGATTATATCAGTTATTTCAGGTGGCGCACCTGTACCTTTGGCACAGAGATGTACTGGCATGGCATATTGGATTATTCGGGGCGGGAGAACCGCCGTATGGCGGAACTGCGCTCCATCCACCGGAAGCTGGAAGCCATACAGGAGGTCGCCGGAGGCTGCTACCGGGCCCAGGTTGGAGTTCTGAAGGATTATGATAACTGCTGGGATCTGCGTATAGACATGTGGCACCGGGATCTGGAAAACGTCAGCCAGCCGGCGATCTTTGCCGCCGCCCAGAAAACCCATACGCCCCTTGACTATGTCTATCTGTCGGACGAGGGAGCCAGCGCCCCTCTGTCCGCCTACAAAGTGCTGATATATGCCCATCCCTGCATGATGTCCAAGGCCAGGGCGGCAATTCTGGAAGAATATGTGGCCGGGGGAGGTATCCTGATCCTTGGGTGCCGCAGCGGTTATAAGGATCTGGACGGCCACTGCGTCATGCAGGATCTGCCGGGGCTTCTCCGGCCGCTGACGGGGGCGGATATTCCGGAGTTTACCAGAACCTGTCCCGGCGACAGTCCGGTGATGATTCGGTGGGGGGACAGGCGCTTGGAAGCGCCTGTGTTTAACGATTTGCTGCGGCCTCTTGCGGGGGAGGAGTCCGCGGAGGTGCTGGGCGTCTATGAGAACTGCTATTATGCAGGGGAGGGCGCTTTGCTTCGCCATCGCTGCCAGAAGGGAGTGGTATATTCTCTGGGAACGGTGTTTACAGAGGAGTTGACGGCTGCCTTGCTGGAGGAGGTACAGGCGGCAGAACCCGAAAGGGAAACGATGGTTCTGCCCAAGTGCTGCGAGTTGGCGGTCAGGGAGAAAGACGGGAAAAAGTATTATTTTGTTTTGAATTACAGTGCGGATCAGGTCACTATACTGCTGAAACGTTCCCTTGTCAGCCTTTTTGACGGTGTTAGTGTGGAGGGGGAAGTGGCGCTGGAGCCCTACGGGACGGCAGTGCTCATGTGAGGTAAGTCAGGATGCCGCACATCCATTACTGATCGACGCAATAACACGGGCACAGCCGGAGTTTGGCTTAGGCCAAACTCCGGTTATGCAGGGACAAGGAAAGTCTCGGAATGGTGTGTACAGACTATTTGAAATGCATAAACTAAATTTTCTGAATATTTAACAAAAATCTTATAGATAACTGTTAATGTTTTTGGGATTATGCCGATATTCTTATCAAAGAACCAAAGAACACTGTTGAAATAAGCAGCAAAGGAGGGATTATCGCAGCTAGTAGAATTTCCAGCTTCAAGGTGTATCCGATTCAGGTAGTTTCCCGGGCTCCCAGAACAAGACGTGAGAACGGCAGTTCCAGGCAACGACAGCCTGGCGACCCCAAGACGGCGGCTTTCCATGCTGTTTTGAAGGAGGCAATGGCAGAGAACCAGCCAATGGACTGCTATACCGTTACTTACAATGCAGGCAGAACGCTGCAGACTTATTTCTATCAGCCTTCCAGGGAATATACCTTCTAATCGGCGATGGGCAGAGTTCCATTTATTCCCACGGTCAATGAGCCAAGTGGACATCCTTGTATGTACATTTGGCTTATGCCGTAGGGTATTTACCTGCCGCAGGAGTGTCCTTGTTAAGAATTATCTTTCCTGCGTATAAAATACGGCATTTTTCGTTCGGATTTTAGGCATGGCGCGTCTGCGATATGTAGGTTAGTATAAAATTTGGAGAAAAATTGTAGAAATGAAAAAATACTCTTGCCAAACGGGCGGGAGTATGTTATTATATAACTCGTTGAAGCAACATGTATAGCATATAAAGCTGTGATTCGGCTCCATGGTCAAGCGGTTAAGACATCGCCCTTTCACGGCGGTAACACGGGTTCGATTCCCGTTGGAGTCATCGCGTTAAGCGATTCCCGAAAGGGTTTGCGGACCTTTAGCTCAGTTGGTTAGAGCAACCGGCTCATAACCGGTCGGTCCTG